>JBLNFG010000029.1:0-17854 GCA_050263495.1 Myxococcales bacterium
ACGGCGATACGCCCGAACGTCGTGGTCGCGACGGCGATACGCCCGAACGTCGTGGTCGCGACGGCGATACGCCCGAACGTCGTGGTCGCGACGGGCAAACCATCAACGGCATTGACGCTCGCGTGCTTTAGAGCGGCACCGATCACGAACTCCAGTTCGCCGCTTGGTCTGCCCGTGATCCGTGGTGGGCGGCGCTTTTTTATCGAATCACCTAACGCGAGGGTGGCCAAAACTGTCGATCTTGAACACCAAGTCACCTCGCCGCAGAGAAGAGTCATTCATGAGCATGCGCAACTCCCCGTCCGTTCCTGTCGAGCCGTTCTCGTTCGAGGCATTCATGCGACATGCCTCTCTTTATGCGTGTGCATGTCTGGTTGCGTGTACGTCGTCATCTGCTCCCGCCAAGTTGCCCGCGCCCCCACTTGCGGCAGTTGTCGCATCGGCGGCTTCGACCTCGGTACCACCGGTTGCCTCAGCATCGGTCGTTGCTTCGGCTTTGGCAGAGCGCCCGTGTCGTCCTCCGCCATTACCACCCTCGGCCGCGAACGGTCAGGAGCCGAAGCGAGCGTTTCCGGGGTTCGAGCGTGACAAGTCGAAATTGAAGAAGAAGTACGACGCGAATGCTGACGGTCGCCTGGATCGCGGCGAGCGCGATCGCGCCCGGCAGGCTCTCGAATCCGCACGGCGCTCCAGCGGTCCCGGTGGTGCATTCCCTGGGCCACCGCCAGGCGCAGACAAGCGACGAGGGCCCTTCGGTGAGCTGGGCGAGCCCGCACCGGGTCCGCGCATGCAATTGAGCGATATTGCGCCGGCGCCCGCGGGGGCTTCGTTGTTTGCTCCTGCGACACTGCGCACTTTGTGGATCGAGTTCGCACAGAATGACTGGGAAGACGAACTTGCGGCGTTTCACGATACCGATGTCGAGGTGCCGGCGAAATTGGTCGTAGATGGCGTTCCTCGTCAAGACGTTGGCGTCAGGTTCCGTGGCATGTCTTCGTTTGGGATGGTCCCGAAGGGGTTCAAACGTTCCCTGGCGATCTCGGTCGATGCATTCGCGCCGAAACAGACCCTCTTGGGTGCCCGCAGTCTCAATCTGCTTAATGCGGCGCATGATCCGACCTTCATGCGGTCCATTCTGGCCCTCGAAATTGCGCGACATTACCTTCCGGCGCCCAAGGCAAACCACGTGCGTGTCGTCATCAACGGCGAAAGTTGGGGAGTGTACGTCAATGCACAGCAGGTAAACAAAGACTTCGTTCGCGAATGGTTCGGGACTACCGAGGGGCGTTGGTGGAAGGTGCCGGGCAGCCCTCAGGGACGCGGAAATCTCGCGTACTTGGGTGAAAACCGCGAGAGTTACGAGAAAATCTACGAGCTCAAGAGCAAGGACAGCCCCGATGCATATCGCGGCCTCATCAAGCTCTGCCGCGTCCTCGAACAGAGCAAGCCCGAGGCGCTCGAGCGAGAGCTTCAACCATTGCTCGATGTGGACGAGGTGCTTCGCTTCCTCGCGCTCGAGAATCTTCTGATCAACAACGATGGATACTTCTTGCGAACCAGTGACTACTATCTATACCAAAATAAGAGTGGCCGTTTCGTCGTTATCCCGCACGATGTCAACGAAACGTTTGATTCTCTCGAGGTGGGGCCCGGGTCAACGGGTGCACAAGGGGTCGAGGTCGATCCACTGATGGCTGCCAACGATGAGCGCAAACCACTCATCTCTCGCCTATTGGCGGTGCCGAATTTGCGCGCCAAATACTTTGCTTATTTGCGCGAGATGGCCGAGACCTGGCTGAATTGGGAGCGCCTCGCGCCAATCGTGAAAGCGCACCAGCGCGCTATTGCGAACGACGTCGCGCGCGACACGAAGAAGCTTTCACGCACGGAAGACTTCGAGCGCGGTGTCACCGACAATTCCACGCATCAGGGGCCTTGCGGCTCGAGCGTCAGTTATGGGTTGAAGCCCTTCGTCGAAGCCCGTCGCGCATACCTGCTATCGAATCCGTCGATTCAGAACGCGGACCGTACACTGCTCAAAAGTTCGCCCTACGGCTCGTCACTAGACGCAAAGGCTCGTCACTAGACGCAAAGGCTCGTCAGCTTAGCGGCTAAGCGCTGTGCGTTTTGGGCACGAGCGCCGTGACGTCTCGCCCCCGAGATACGGGCGGTGTGACCACGTGTGGTTGTTAAAGAGACAGCCCGATGGCCGAGCACCATCGAACCTCGCGTCAGCTAAGCGAATCCGCACCATGCCCTAACGCTTCGGTCCAATCCCCTGTCGGTTCAGAGAGTCCTCGGGAAAGTTCCCCAACTTTCGAGCACCAATCCCCGTGACCTTGAGCTCTTCAGCAGCGGCCCCAAACATCTGCGATTTACCCGATGCATCGGTTCCTTTGGACGATATGCTGGGTTGTGACACCGTTAACGTTCAACGAGGTCGGGCCCTGAACAGTGAAAGCGATATGGAGCGGCTCGTGCGCAGGGCGCAGCAAGGTGATGCTTCTGCCTTCGAACAACTCGCAGTCACATTTCTGCGGCCGGCATACTCGGTGGCGCTAGCGGTCGTAAGGCGTCCGAGTGATGCGGAAGACGTCGCACAAGATGCACTGCTTGCTGCGTTCGAACGCATTGACTCCTGCCGTGAGCCGGGACGCTTCGTCGCTTGGCTGATGACGATCGTGCGCAATCAGTCTAAGAACTGGTTAGCACGGCGCCGATTGCGCGACGTACTACCCCATGACGACGCGATCGAGGTGCTGGCGCCGGAGGTGGACATCGACGGCGGGCTAGTACGCGACCGACTCGTGCGCGCCATGGGCGTACTGAACGTTGCAGAACGTGAGGTGGTCTTGTTGCACGACTTGGAAGGCTTCACTCATCAGGAAATATCGGACGCACTTGGCATCTCTTGCGTCATGTCGCGACAACATCTGTTCGTTGCGCGGCGCAAGTTGCGAGCCACGTTAGGCGACGCCACTCTAGAGGGAGGCGATCATGAACCATGACAATCCAATCGATTTCTCCACGCTCGATCCAGCACGCAGTCCATTGCGGTGGCAGGCACGGATTGATCAAATCGTGGACGCGACTATGCGTGCACGTAGGCAGCGCGAGAGCCTACCTGCGTCGTTGTTGCACTACGCTCGTCCCGCACTGGCCATCGCCGCGGCGGTTGCACTGGTAAGTTGGGTCGGAGCGATGCAAAGCAGGGCGAGTGCCACGACAACGGGAGCTGAGAATTCGTCTTCCACCACCGTACTCGAGTGGGCCAGCAATGACCAAGTGCCGTCCACTTCGGAAGTTCTCGATTCGCTCGGGACCCCATGACCGAAACTAAGCAATCAATTAGGCTGAAGCTCGCTGCGATCGCGGTCTTGTTAGGCGTGTTCGTAGCTGGCGCCGTAACCGGGGCACAGCTGTATCGTTGGGGTGAACGCAGTTCCCTGCCATTCCCTCCTCCGCGAATGCCGCCGCCCATGAGATTCCGCGCTCTGGGGCTCTCTGCGGAGCAAGAGCGGCAAGTGGACGCCATTATGCGTAAGCACCATCCCGAGGTTGAAGCCGTTCTGCGCGAGGGCTTTCCGAGACTCCGGGCTATCCATGATCGGATCGACGCCGAGATACGCCCGCTCTTGACCGAAGAGCAACGTCTCAAGTTCGACTCGATGAAGTCAGAGCCACCAGGAAGACACGAACGTCGGATGATGGATCCAATGGACGGTCCGCCCGGATTTCATCGTGGACCGCCGCGTGACATGCTTGCGCCGGAACCTCCAGAGTCAGCATCGCAGCCAGGCGCCGCGGCAGGTGCGAGGCCATAGGCTCGCCATACCGAGTCGCCAAGTGTCTCGAATGACGCCACACCTGCGGCACGCCTCAATCGCCCCAATCCTGAGATTTTGGTTAGCTCGGCGCGATTACGTTTCTGCACGTTACGTCTGTGTCCGATTGGGGTTCGGCGCGATTACGTCCTGCACGTTTAGCTCGGCGCGATTACGTTTCTGCACGTTACGTCTGTGTCCGATTGGGGTTCGGCGCGATTACGTCCTGGACGTTACGTCTGTGTCCGATTGGGGTTCGGCGCGACTACGTCCTGGTCGTTTAGCTCGGCGCAATCACGACTTTTCGTTGCGCGGAAGCAGGTTACTGAAGCCGGGATTCGGGGATCTCGAAGATTTGGAAGTCCCCAGCCGCGGAAGCGTAGCGCTGGATCAGGTTCGCCTCTGCGAGCACCCCCACTGGCCCCTGGTTGAAGATGTAGCGCACGTTGAGGTTGCGCCATGCCGGATGCAGGGGAGAAGACTTCACGTGCACCACGAACATGTGTGGCAGGTTGAAGAATAGGGTCGGATCACTGATAGGCGCGGGGAACTGCTGCACGATCGCGTAGCGATTGTACTTGGCAAGGTGCTGACCCTCGGGATCGATTTTTCGCCACATATCCAATTGCGGATATTGGTGCACACCGCCAATCGAGCGCGCGCCGAAGATCTGGGCCACCATGCCAGGTGTCGGATAGATTCCAGGTCCAAAGGTTAGCCACAGGCTGGGCTTGCCGTCGGGCCTCGGATCCGTTGCCAGGACGCTGGCAAATGCTCGGTACATTTCCGATTTCTCGAGTGGTCTAAAGCCACGAGACAGCGGATTGAACGCGCCTGCGGTCACGATTACCGCGGTGAGGACCAAGCCGGCGGTCAGCCATTCGAGCCCAAGTGCCATCACTGCGCAGGTGACGGCTGCGACCAAAGAGACCACGAAAACTTCGACTGGCGGCCATGTCATGCTGCCTACGAAGTAGTGCGTCTCGGTTTGAAAGAACCAGCCCAGTACCAGGAACAAGCCGAAGCAGCTCGTGAACACTACGGCGGCGGTCGAGAGCGAGCGCTCGTTCCACCAGTCTTGCTGATGCATCGCAGCCAGTAGCTGCATGCACAAGATAATCGAGACAAGGCCGAGCGCGAGTTGGCTGCGGTAGCCCTGCACGCGCGACAGGAGCGTGACGTTGGCAAGCCATTCCGGAATCGGTGTCATGCAAAAATACAGGAAGAAACACGCCAATGGCAGCAAAATCCAGGCGATGATCCCGATGCGTTGTCGAGCGCGTGCAGATGCGAGCAGCGCGATGATTACCGCAGGGAACAGCAGGAAATAGCCAGCACTCTCGCTCTCATTGGAGTTGAACGGGGCCTTGTAGATCGTGGCGTAGTTGTAGAACGCAGAGAAGAGTCGCGTCGCGGAGCAGTCTCCACCGAGTAATCGCCGTTGCCCCGGGTATACGGTCTCAGCCATGGCGCGGAGCGCATCGAACGCAGACGCGAAATACGAGCCGAGCGCAATCAATGCCACGAGCAGAGCGAGGGCCACGCCAAGCAGTCGAAACCGGCCCGTGTCGGTCAAGTGACGGTACGGGCGATCTCGGATCAACAAGCCGATGAAGAGGAACAGGAACACATGGGCCAGTGGCACCTGCCAAGGCGGGTAGAGGTACAGAACGAAGGCGGAGAACGCGATGCCCAAGACCAAGCCTGCCGCGATCAAATGGTTGCGATTGCGGCTCGTCATCAGGCGGTACGCGCAGACGACACATAAAGCGCCCATTCCCGTCAGATATGCCGGCCAGAGCGACCAGCAGACCACGTACGCCGAGCCGCAATACCAGGCAGACCCGAGTAGCGCGAGCAGGTTGCGTCCCGGTATCAAGATCTGGAACAGGTAAACCAGCGCGAGAAAACACACCAGCGGTTGGAACCACCACGCCCAAGCCAAGCCCGCCTGAGCACCGAAAAGTAGGTAGCCCCAAGTAACGGGTCTTGCAAGCGTCGCCGGATGCGACACAGGCACCCAGGGACTGACGAGCATGTTTGCGCCATCCCCAATGTTCTGATTGATGACAGGGAATCGAGGCGTGTGACTGAACTGTGCCAACACCCACGGTGTGGCGTGGGACCATTCATCGACTCGGATATTGCGCGGCACTGCCATGAGCTTGGCGCGCAGTGCGCGTTCTTGCGCAGTCTCCGACTCGTCGAGGATCGGTGACGCGAGGAACTGATTCATGGCTCCCGCTCGATCCCAAGTTTGCGTCAGGAGCGCCATCGAGGATCCGTGGATCCGAAACGCGACGAGTGTGACGAAGAGAATGGCAATCAGATACGTGCAGCGCGCCTGAAAGCTGAGCTTCGATCCTGGTATGGCGTTGAGCACCCTGTCCTCGCGCGACGGATACTCCACGCATTAGCGCTGTGTCAAGGCACCGAGGCCATCGGGCCAGCTTGAAAAGACCCCGATTCGAGCTGCAATCGGCGCAACGGAGCAACCGGCGCTGGTTGCTTGTTCAGTGATATGCCGAAATGTAGGCAAGCGCGATTCTAAGCACGTACGATCACGTGTATGAACGTCTCCTGCTTATGTCGGGTCATCGTGGTGTCAGCACTCAGTGCGATTACGCTCGGTGGTTGTGGGCATCCAGCCGAGCGAAAGCTCCAAGGCAGGTGGTACGGGGAGGGGATCTCTCCCGGCTACACCGAGGAGCTGTCGGCTGCAACAGGGTGGATCAAGGGGACGAGCTTTGCGTTCAACGACCAAAAGATGACGGTCGAGATCCCGGCGGAGTCGCCACGGTCCGGCAAGTATCAGATCGTCGCCTATCGTGAGGGCAAGGTCACGATGGACGTCCAGCGCACGGACGGCATCACCGATCGCCTTCAGCTTCGACTCGAGGACGAGCGCACGCTCTACTGGCTACTCTCCGAAGGCCGTGCGATCAAAATGCGCAAGGTCGACTGAGACGAGCACCGTGGAACGGCCCTATCTCAAGAGCATCTTCTCGCGCCGCATGAAGGCACCTAGTTTGCTCTTCTGTGCACGGAACGTCGTCAGTTGCTGACTGATGCACTGTTGAATCGGCTCTGAGAGCGGCGGTTCGCAGTTCGTGATCGCAACTGTACCGTCGGGCGCAAGCACAACGCTAATTCGGGTGTTGACGCTCACGCGCACGTTCGGTTCACCCGCAGGTTGCTCGGCGAAACACTGGGACACTTCACGATTGATGCTTTCCCAAAGATGCTCGATTTCGGCTGCCGAAGGGACCTCTGGTAGATCCGGGTCGGGCGCTGAAGGCGCTACGATTGCCGTCTGGGCGCTTGCGGCGCTCGCATCGCGGGTCCACGGCTTGGGTTGGAGCCGCACCCGAGCCTTGGCGTTTCGGCTGGGGGTGACTTCGGGCGGCTCGGCCTCGAGCCGCAACACGGTGACTTCGGTGCGAGCTGGCGCGCTCAGGATCTGGCCTTGAGTACTGCCTCGTTGGTCGCTCGTGCCCAGCCTGACGCTGCCTTCGCTCACCGCGATTGCTGCTTTGTCGTCGCGACGTTCAACGGAAAATACGGTTCCATGCACCGCAACGCGTGTTCTTTCGATCTCGACGGCGAACACCTCCGGCTGCGATTGCGGCACGACTTCTGCCTCAATCCGCCCTTGCTCGAGCGAAACGGTAATTCGCGCTCCGCGCTCCAGGATCCGTACTCGTCCAGGTGCGGAGAGCCGCCAGGTAGCAATGCCCGCATGACGGATGGTCAGACTCTGCGTGTCAGCTTCCAAGACCTCACCGAGTTCGATCGCGTTGCCATCGAGTCCGGCCTCCTGGGTAAGCATCCCTCGGACCATGGGAGCCTGCTCCGCCGTTCGGGGGTCGGGAGCTTTCAGCCAAACGAGCGCTAGCGCCGCTGCGGCGGCGAATGCAACGGGCCAAGCGTAGATCTGCCAGCGAGTGAAAGCCCCTCCTTTGCGGGGCAATACGCCAGAGTCGAGCTTTGAGTGTTGAACGTGGGCCAGCACACGTTGTTCGATCGCGTCCGCGTCTAGTTTCGGGTCTAACAGCTGCCGTGCCTCTTGGCACAGATGTAGAAGAGTGGCGTCGGCGGACCGGGTCATGAGAGCTTCTCCCGCACGGTTGGGTCCGCCATCGCTGACTCCGTCATTGATGCTCGCAGGCACACGGTCGAGCTAGTCTCGTTGGGCTGAATGGGTGCCGCCTCCAGATCGGAAATCAAGGTCGACAGGTAGGGGTCGGAGCGAAACGCCTCGAGTAGTTCTCGGCGCGCATAAAACAGGCGTGTTCGAACCGTAAGGACCGGAGCGCCTACGGCCTTGGCGATCTCGGCTGGAGATAATCCCTCGATTTCGTGCAAAATAAACACGGTGCGCTTCTTTTCGGAGAGCTTCTCCAATTGTTCGTAAAGCGCGGTCACGTTCCGTCTGCGCACGAACTCTTCGTCTGGGGTGGGACCAGGGTGGATAGCAGAGCTCGGCACCTCCGTTGGGGCGAACACTGGGCGCGCACGCGTGGCGCGTCGATGCATCAACACGACGTTGATCGCGATGCGATAAATCCAAGTGCCAAGTCGAGCTTGGCCTCGAAACGAGTCGAGGCTGCGGTAGACCTGGATGAACACGTCCTGAACCAGATCCTCTAGCTCGACCGTCGCGGACTTTCCGAAAGCACCTACGCCCAGCATGCGCGAAACCAAGCGGCTGACTGCCGGCTGGTGCCGACGGAACAACTCCGAGAACGCGGCCACATCTCCCTTTTGGAAACGCGACACGAGCTCTTCGTCACCGACCTGATCGAACGCCACGAACTGATGTCTCCTCGGACCCCCCAAATGGGTCAGCCACAGTGGAGGATACGTCAGTTCACAAGTTACGGTCAGGCTGGCTTGCACCATTAGGGTTCGTTGCGCCCAGCCCTCGAGTCCTTCACCGGTAGGCTCGGTTTTTTCGCCAGATGTATGTCTGGACCGAGAGCACGCTTGCCCCGGCCCACCTCGAGCGTGCCGCGGTAACGCACACTTGCAGCCGCTCTCCCTTGGCCACGAACAATCTCGCCCTCTCGCGCTTGGAGGGATTGCGTTACGTGAGGGTGCTCGTCGTTGAACCTAGGTGTTTCTTGGGCAACGACGAGCCACGTGGCGCACAAAAAGCCACGTCGATGCACGCAGCAAAGGTGCATCGACAATGCGCGTCAGCAGAATGTGGTGGTCTAGAACAGAGCGCGCAGATCGATGGCCGACTGCTTCTTCTGCTCCAGGATCCGATTCACGGCGCGCACGATGCGACTCTTGGTCGGTGCTGCGACGGGCTTGCCCACCTTGGCTGCCTCAATCGCGGAAGGGGACACGGGACGTCCGGAGTGCATCTTCTTGCGCTCGGCCTTTGCGCCTTCCTTCTTGCCGGCGAGACGGCGCTTGCGAGCAGCCTCGGCGATGAACAAGCGGTCCTCTCGAGTTAGGCACTCGATCGCACGGGAAGCGGCGATGATTCGCCGAGAGTCTACTTTGCTTTCTTCGAGGAACTTCGCGAACTTGGTCATGGGATTCTCAACGGGGCAGCCGTCTTAGCACGGGGAATTCACGAAGCCAGTACCTTACGGCTGTTCAGCGCACCCCAGAAATCCGGTATTGTGTCGTCATGTTAGACCGAATTAGGCGCGATCGGGCCGCACTAAAGGAAGCAACGGACCTTGTAAAAAAGCGATCCCCGCTGCAGCCGAGCTTGGGTTTGGTCCTGGGTTCGGGGCTTGGGCACCTGGCAAACACGCTGGAGCGCGCGTCGGTAATTCCCTACTCGGAAATCCCAAGCATGCCGACGCCGTCGGTCGCGGGCCACTCTGGCCGGCTTTCGATTGGTGTTTTGGGCGGCGTGACCACGGCATGTCTCGAGGGTCGCGTGCATTTGTACGAAGGGCATGAGCCAGAGGACGTGGTGTTCGGGGTCCGGCTCTTGGCGGAACTTGGGTGTAGCAGCGTACTTCTGACGAACGCCGCAGGCGGCACGACGGAGAAGATGCCACCCGGCGCGTTGATGCTGATCCGCGATCACATCAACCTCACCGGGCGAAATCCCTTGGTCGGATGGAATCGTCCAGCGGCGTTCATCGATATGTCCGACGCCTATGATCCGAGGCTCGCAGATCAAGCGCTCGCGGCCGCGAACGAGATGGGCATCACTCTCCATCAAGGTGTCTACGCCGGGCTCACAGGCCCCAGCTACGAGACAAAAGCTGAAGTCGCGCATCTCGCCCGAATCGGCGCTGATGCTGTGGGCATGAGCACAGTACTCGAGACCATCGCGTTGCGTGAGCGCGGTGTGAGGGTTATCGCGATGAGCTGCATTACGAACCTTGCAGCGGGGGTGCCCGGTGCGGTGCTCGATCATGGCCATGTTCAGCAAGTGGCGCAGCGTGCTGCGGGTCAGTTAGAGACCTTGATCCTACAGTGGGTGCAGGGCGCCTTTGGTGGGACTGCCGCGCAATCCAACTGAAAGTCGTTTTCGCGCCCAAGTTCACCCTGAGATTTGCTGGCTATTTGCGCTGAAAAATCGAGCCGCAGCCTCAACTATGTAGAGCGGGCGAAGGCCCCGCGGGCGACAACACCCGGCAAACTTCGCGCATCCATTCGAATGCCGCACGGTTCTGCTTCGGCTATGCTGCGTGGGTCATGGATTATTCGGGGCTAGTTGAGCTAGCAGCGAAGGCGCGCGAACACGCCTATGCGCCCTATTCCAAGTTTCGAGTGGGTGCAGCTCTGATGGCACAGTCCGGGAATGTCTATTTGGGATGCAACGTCGAGAACGCGACGTATGGAGCTACCATCTGTGCCGAACGTGCAGCTGTATGCGCAATGGCGGCAAGTGGGGAGCGCAAACTGATCGCAATCGCAGTGTTCTCTGTCGCGACCCCACCAGCCACACCATGCGGGATCTGCCGTCAGGTGCTGGCCGAGTTTGCTGAGGACGCTGCAGTGATCGTCGCGACGCCGAGCGTCCAGACCGAGTTCTCTTTGGCGAAACTGCTCCCCGAACGGTTTGCCCTTAAGGACGTGCCATGAAGGAATCACTTCCGAATGCGAAAAGCCAGGCAGTCGGCGAATCCCTAGACGCGCGTGTCCTTCGGGTTGTGTCGGGGCATCCACCGGAGTTGGTGCTTTACGACCGCACGAGTAACTGCCCTTACTTATCGGAGCGGCCTGCGCGGCTACCGCTCAGGCTTCCTGCTCGGAACTTGCGCGCGGACGAGCTCGATCTGCGGCTAGCAGCGGGAGATCGTCGTCAGGGGCCAGTACTCTATCGGACCAATTGCCCCAACTGCACCGCCTGCATTCCCTTGCGGATCGACGTCGAGCGTTTTCGGCCCTCGCGCACTCATCGCAGAATCCTGACGCGGGGCAATCGGGACCTGACGGTGGCAATGAATCTGCCATCCGTCGACGCGGCACGTGTGGAGCTCTATAACCGGCACAAGCTCGAGCGTGGGCTGGGTGATGCCGCAGGCCAGATTGACGAGCAAGGGTATCGGACGTTCTTGGTCGACACCTGTTGCGACAGCCTCGAGCTCTCGATGTGGCAAGGGGACAAGTTGGTCGGTGTGTCGATCCTCGATCGAGGTTTCAGTTCGCTTTCAGCCGTGTACTGCTGTTATGACCCCAGCCTGGCGCGATACAGCCTCGGAACCTACGCCATTCTGAAGGAGATCGAGTTGTGCCGCACTTGGGGCATGCGCTACCTGTACCTCGGTCTGTACGTCGAGGGTTCTCCACCCATGGCGTACAAAGCTCGGTTCTTCCCGCACCAACAGCGGCGCGCTGGGCGTTGGGTTGCGGTGGAAGGCCCGGAGGATCCTTTGTCGGGTCCGGCGAACCTCCCTGCCGCCGAAGAATAGCCGGCATCTTCAGCGTCGAAGCAGCCGTTTGCGCCCTGCGCACGTCGAGCGATGGCGGGCGTAGGCTCTCGTTGTTTCGCTATTCAAATTCTAGCGGTCGTTGCTCGATCGCCTCGATCTGGACCAGGGCAGCGGCCAAAGCGTCTTTCGTACGCTCGATGTTGTTACGATCTTCAATCCACTTCGCTCGCGCTTGCTCGGTCGAGCGTTCCAGCTCCGCAATGCGGTTGCAGGCTTTTGCAAAGCCCTGACTAGTCTCTTCCAGTTCGCGTTTGGTGGCGGCATAGCGCTCGTCGTGTTCACGCTCACTTTCTTCACGTTCGCGACGGGCGACTTCCAGAGCGGTCTCGGCTTCGTGGCGAGTCGTCTGCAAGGCTGCCGAATATTCTGCGTGCGCCCGATCCATTTCGTCGTTGTGCTCTCGGGTTAGACGACCCACGATTTCGCGTTCTTGTTCGACAAGTGCGGCAGCACGGGCCTGCTCGTGTTGATGACCCAGGCGCGCAGCGAGTTCGTGTTCTAGTGCAGCGAGTGCGCTGGCCTTGTCTTGGTCGTGTTCGCAGGAGAGACGCGCCACCAGTTCGCTCTCCTGTGCGGCAAGTGCACTGCTTTTATCTTGGTCGTGCTCGCGACGTAAGCGAGACACCAGTTCGCGCTCAAGCGACTCGAGCGCGGCAGCACGGGTTTGCTCGTGCTCGTGGCTGAGTTGCGCCACCAGTTCGCTCTCTTGCGCCGCGAGTGCTTCGGCTTTATTGCGCGCGTGTTCATGGTTGAGACGCTCGACGAGCGCGTGCTCCTGCGCGGCAAGTGCGCTGGTTTTGTCTTGGTCGTGCTCGCGGTTCAGGCGGGACACGAGCTCGTGTTCGAATGACTTGAGCGCCGCGGTTTTGGCCTGCTCATGTTCGCGGCTGAGTCGTGCAACAAGTTCGTGCTCGTGTGCGGCGAGTGCACTGGCCTTATCTTGTTCGTGCTCACGATTGAGCCGTGCAACAAGTTCATGCTCGTGTGTCGCAAGAGCGCTGCGCTTATCCTGTTCGTGCTCACCGCGTAGACGGGACACCAGCTCCCGCTCAAGCGCCTCGAGCGCCGCGGTTTTGGTCTGCTCATGTTCGCGGTTGAGTCGTGCAATCAGTTCGTGCTCGTGTGCAGCGAGTGCACTGGCTTTATCTTGTTCGTGCTCAAGGTTGAGCCGTGCCACGAGCTCCCGTTCCTGTGCGGCGAGGGCCGCAGCCTTGTCTTCTCTGAGCTCATTGCGCAGATGGTCGAGTTCCCGCTGCAGATCGCCCTCGGCCGCCTTCTTGGCGTCGGATAAAGCCCTTTCCAGGTGTTGGCGCGCCTTCTCGGCCTGCACATTGATCTCTGAAGAGGCCTGAGCCATGGCCGAGCGAAGATCGCCGGCGGCGCGTTCTTCAGCGGCGTGCTGCGCCTCCACCCAACGAGCCTTCTCCGCCTCGTGCTCGCTTGCTGCTGCTTCCTGCTGTGCGCGCAGCTGATCAAGCTCCTGCGCCTTCTCCTCCAGCTGCTGGGTCACCTTTTCGATCCGGCGCTTTGCATCCTCAGCGCGCTTGGCTGCCGCTTCCCTGTCCGAACGCGCCGCATCCGCGTGTCGTTGAGTCTCAGCCAGTTGTCGGGCGAGCTCGTCGAGCCGGTCGGTGAGGTCGGCCTTCTCACGCTCGATCCCCAGGTTGCTGTCCTTGAGGCTGAGTAACTCTTTGTCTCGTTGCGTTACGCGATCCCTGAGGTCGAGCAGCTCCTTCTCTTTCTTATGAAGCTGCTCGCGCAGATCGAGCACCTCGCGCGCGGTGTTGCCCGAAGGCGTGCCTCCGCGCCCGGCAATCATCAGTCGGGCACGAGCGTCGTCCAGTTCGCGTCGGACACCCTCCAGCTCGGCTTCTTTGGCGGCAAAGTCTCGGCTCTCAAGCTCCCGGATTCGGCTATTGGCCTCCTCCAGTGTGTCTTCCAGGATCCGGATTCGAACGCGGGCAGACTCTGCACTGTTGGGTGGCAAGGAGCCCGGTGAAGATCTGGGGAGCGGCTCGACGGCAGCGGGAGCCGGGTGCCTGCGGTTCGAGATTGCGGCTGCCTCGGGTCTTCGGGGCGCAACTGACGGCGCGCGTTCCGTCATGATGCCATCAAAGGCGCTTTCCGTGAAAGCGGCCATATCCGAGTCGTCGGGAATTGCTTGTCCGCGAGGCGCGGCCGATGGCGGGCGGCTGTTGGACTCGATCATTTCATCATCGATGATAATGCCGTCATCACCCGGTTCAGTGCTTGGGCGGGCTGAGCCTCCGAGCCCGATGAAGCTTGAGAGTCGATCGAGCAGTTCTGGGATTGCAATCGGCTTCCGAACGTAGTCGTCGGCGTGATTGGGTCGTTGCCGATGTTGCTCAATCGTCACGTCCGTCGAATTCGAGGTGACGAGCACCACCGGGATGCCGGCAAGCGTCGGCTCCTTCTTGATGCGCGAGCAGACGGAGAAGCCATTCATCTTGTGCAGTTCGACGGCAAGGACGATCAGCTGAGGCCGTTCGGCTGCTGCGTATTGCAGGCCCTGATTCGGATCCTCGATAATCGTGGCTTCGGCGCCTAAAGAACCCAGCCCACTCGCGAGTTCGGTTGCGAACGTCAGGTCGTTTTCGAGAATGAGAACGGTCGTTGTCATGCGGGACTCCAGGCAGACTCGGCAGCTTCACGAATCAAGAGAATCCATCTCTACGATATCGGACCGTGGTCGATGCGCCAAGTGCAGTAGAGTCGCGTGCGTCGTGAGCGCTAGAGATTGTCGGAAGCTGGAATGGCGGCCGCTTCAAGTGGCGCAACGTGCAAAAGTAAGCCGAGACGACGTGACCTTCGGAGCGGCTTGCCGTGCACAGCAGGATCAGCGCGAGGTTTGCGCTGACATACCAAACGTCGAAACGCTCAAGGAGGAAAAGTGCGCATTTGCGCCTTGAGCGCCGACTCAGCCTTTCGCCCGTCCTCTTCGCGATGGAATTACTGCGAAGCCAGCCGCCGCAGCAGCTGCGAGCCAAGGCTACTAGGCGCCGCCAAAGCGAACGGCGTCAGCGTCGTTCATCGACGATGACGACTGCGTCGCGCGCACGTACGCACCAAAAACACCAAAACCCACCAGGGCTCTGTGTCCCGGAGGGTTAAGGCGTCGGCGCCGCACGTGCAAGGGCGTGGGGAGCAGCGAGGCCTTGGGGGAAGACCCCGCTCGTATGTAATTCCCCACGAGCGGGATGGGCGGTTGGGTGCGGCACCTTGCGTGCAGGGCCGTACGACGCCGACACATCTAAGATAGACATTTTATTTGGGCTTCGCCACCCCTCATTGAGGACAAAAGTCAATTTGGTGTGATGTTCGGCTGGTAGGTTGCTGATGAGCTAAGACCGAGCAAGGATCACACTTAGTTCGCGTCCAGACTTTTGCCCGTCGCGGCGGTAGGAGAAGAACTCGTCTTTTCGGGAGAAAGTGCAGAGGTCCAAGTCTTCGAGCTGCTCCGCTCTCAACCCGAGTGCCTCCAATTGGGCAACCACGACCCCCGCTAATCGCACATGGGGTTTGCAACCAGGCCGATCGACAATCACGGCTGCTCCACCCCCGGCCGAGCTCAGGGCACCGGCAACCTCGGCGGACACCTCAAATGCGCTGGAGCCGATATGCGGTCCTATAGCTACCAGAAGGCTATCGGGAACCGAACCCTGACGAAATAGGTGCTCGATGGCAGCAGGAACGATCCCGGCGACTAGGCCACGCCAACCCGCGTGGATTGCTGCCACCGTTCCAGTGGTACGACAACCGACCAGAATTGGGACACAATCCGCCGTGCGAACGCAGATGGCCAAATGCGGTTGCGTGGTGCAGATCGCGTCCGCCGCGGTAGCAGCTGCTGCGTCGCGGTTGCCGATCGAGTCGAAGTCCAAGACTGCGCGACCGTGGACTTGCGAGGTAGTGACGAGTCCGTCGGGTGTCAGTCCGAAATAGGCGCTAATCCGTGCAAGGTTCTGTCTGACCGTGTCCGGGTCGTCCCCGACTGAGTAGGAGCAATTCAAACTGCTATACGCTCCGTGGGACAGCCCTCCAACCCTACCAAAAAAGGCATGTCGGAAGCCTGCTGCGGTGAGTTTAGGGGCGAGATATGGTTTGAGTTCCGGCATCGGGAGAGAGGTTCGGGTGAGGCCAAAAGTTTTAGAGAAGTGCTGTCTTGGCAAAGGGATCGATGGTAATGAACGCTCCGATGCGCCCTAAGGATCCTTTCGTCGGCAGGGAGATCCTCGATGGACAGTTCCAAATTGTCCAAAAAATCGGGTCAGGGGGAATGGGCAGCGTGTACAAGGCCGCCGAGCCGAAGATGAAGCGCATGGTGGCGATCAAGATCCTCCATCCGCGGCTCTCGGGGCGCAAGGATCTCGCTTCACGTTTCCGACGTGAGGCGAGGGCGATGAGTCAGCTCAGCCATCCCAACACCGTGCGAGTCTTCCTGTACGAAGAGTTGGACGACGGCTCACTCTGCATCGTCATGGAACTGCTTGAAGGGCGCAGTCTGAACCAGGCCGTACGACGCGAGGGGCCGATGCCAATCGAGAAGGCCGTCCCAATCCTATCGCAGGTCTGTGGAGCTCTTCAGGAAGCGCACAATCTTGGCATTGTGCACCGAGATCTCAAGCCCGAGAACATCTACCTCTGCAACCAAGGGGGGCTCGTCGACTTCCCGAAGGTGCTCGACTTCGGGCTGGCGAAGGTCACCGAGCAACAGATGCGCCCGGGTTCGTTGATTTTGACTCAGGAAGGGATGGTTTTTGGCACGCCCGAGTTCATGTCGCCAGAGCAGGCGCAAGGGAAGCCTCTTGACGCTCGCAGCGATATCTACTCGCTCGCCGTGATCTTGTTCGAAGTGCTTACGGGCAAGCTGCCGTTCGTAACGCAGACGCCGATGGAGTTCATTCAGAAGCACGTGCTCGAACGGCCTCGAACGTTATCCGAAACGGCGCCTGAGCGCACCTTCAGTCCACAGCTCGAGGCCGTCATTGCGAAGGCTCTCTCGAAGCGACCTGACGATCGGTGGCAAACGGCTCAAGAATTCGCGCGCGCGCTGGAAGACGTAACGAATCCGGGGATGGGCCACTCGCACGCGATGATCGAGTACCTCGACCGAGGTGTTGCAGTGGCTCAGCATCCTAAAGCAGCTTGGACAATCAACATGCCGCCGCTGTTCGTGTTGATTCTGGTGAGCGTGGGGTGCGTCTTGCTCGGCGTTATCTTGGCACTGGTGTTTCTCAAATGGGTGGTGCGGTGAGCCGAAGCGGCAGTGAGCGCTCGTCGGGTCCCACGGAAGGCCCGAGGGCGGACCAAAACACACGGAGCACAAGCAGGTCCGGTTCCGCGTGTGAAGGCGGGAATGAGCGAGAGCCGATGCTCGACGCCGCTCGCCACTCGGTGAAGCCGGTGGAGTGGGGGCGAACCGGCAGCATGGTTGAGCCGAACGAAGCAAAGCCCGAGGTCGACCTCGCGAGCAAGTACGGAATTAAGCCCGTGAGTTGGGGTCGCACTTCCGACACGAACCAATCGCAGCAATCTCTTGGTGAGGGCGTCGCGGAACTGGTGGTAGCCGAGACACCTCGCTGGAAGAAGATTCTGTACTGGTGCTTGGGTATAGCCCTGGGGCTGCTTGCATTGGCCGTACTGACTGTCTGGCTCGTGATCGAGCATCACGAAGCTGGGTTGCCCAACGCCAAGCAATTGCGCCATGCCTATAGGCCACAACAGGTCACGCGCGTTCTTGCCCGTGACGGCACGATCTTGTCGGAGATTTTCACGGAGCGACGTACCGTCGTTCCGTTCGAGAGCATTCCCCCACACACCAAGCTTGCGTTCTTGGCTGCAGAAGATGCTCGTTTCTACGAGCACGAAGGCTTGAACTACCTAGGCATGCTGCGTGCGCTGCTCGTGAACTTGCGTGCGGGGCGGACGGTCCAAGGTGGCAGTACGATCACCCAACAGGTCGTCAAGAACGTGCACCTGGATTCCAAGCGAACCTACGCGCGTAAGATTCAGGAGACGATCTTGGCGCGCCGTCTCGAGCAATCGCTGACGAAAGACGAGATCCTGTCACTCTACCTCAATCATATTTACCTGGGC
>JBLNFG010000030.1:0-11427 GCA_050263495.1 Myxococcales bacterium
GCCGCCGCAACTGACCCTGCACCTGTTGCTGCCGCCGGTGCGGTTGCTGCCGCCGGTAGCCGCCGACTATCCCAAAAAAGTGCTCAACTCGAGCCTAGTGCCACCGTGGAATCACGATAACTGCCGGCACCACTCCTAGCGAGCAGCACTAGTACTCGATTCCAGCCTGTGCTCGTACCCCCGCCTGATAGGGGTGCTTGATCGCAACAAAGTCGGTGACCAGATCTGCCGCGGCGACTAGCTCTTCCGGAGCGTTCCGTCCCGTCGTGACTACGTGCGATGAGAGCGGACGCGCCGCGATGGTTTGCAGCACAGGACGCAGCTCGAGGTGCTTGTGGTTGAGTGCGATGTGTAACTCGTCACACACGACCAAATCGATAGACGGGTTCAGAATCGCCGACGCGGCCTGCTCCCACCCGCGTGACGCAAGTTCTCGGCATTCCTCCGAGTCTCCGGTGCGCCAAGTGTAACCAGCGCCCATCATCGTGACCGCGACGGGCAAACCATCACGGCGGAGCTTCTCCAACATCATCACGTCGCCATACTCGAAGTCCTCCGGGTTCTTGATGAACTGAATCACACTGACCGTCTTACCGTGAGCCAGATGCCGCAGCACGAGGTTCATGGCTGCACTCGTCTTGCCCTTGCCATCTCCGGTGTGCACGATGTATAGCCCCTGAGCACCTGATAGCCGGATCATCCCTCGCGCGGTGGTCGGTTCCGAGTATCGAGTCGTCCGCTCTCCGAAGTCCGAATCCGCAGCAGGATGGCTGGGAGAGACCCGTGCCTCCCGCACCATCGATTCAGAGCTGGGGTCGACAAACGTCTCGAGCTGTTGAACAAGGGCGTCAAACGCGGCGTGCTCGCCCGACTTCGCGATCGTCGCACGAATCGAGGAGATGCGTTCCCATGATAGAAACCGTCGTTGGGCGTGCTTAGAAAGAGCCTTGTAACGTGCGAGCTGTTGGAGCCGTGCCACCACCTCGGTGAGCACAGCATAACTCGCGTCGAACTGGGACTCGGCATTCTCGCGCAAGCGGCGCGCCAGCGAGGGAGTGGCACCATCAGTCGCAAAGCTCACCGACAAGCGCCCGCGACGGAGCGTCGCGGGGAACGCCATGTCCGAGTCGTCCGGATCATCAACCCGCACGACCAGTGCGCCGAGTGCGCGAGCGTCGCGTGCAACCTGAGCATTCACGCCTGAATCACTCGTTGCAGCGATGACCAGAAACGGTCGTAGTGCGTTCCCAAGACCGCGGTATGGGCCCTCGACGAGCGTGGCTCCAATTTCGAGAAAGTGATCTCGCGACGGAAAGAATTCCAGCGCAATCACCATGAGCTTGGCACCACTAATCGATAACTTTGCCGCCTTCCGCGCAGCAACCTCGCCAGCCCCCACAATGACGACCAGGCGCCCCTCCATCCGCAACCCGATCGGAAAGAATGTTTCGCTCATAATCCGTGCCCCGCGTCAGTTATCAACTCGGCTTTCAAGTGCCCAATAGCTGGCGTCGATTGCTGATGGCCATCACAACGTTTGATTCTGCCAACATCGGCAGAATTGAGGTTCATGGAGGTTCATGGAAGCAAAATTGCGCGCTGTCATTCGGATGAGCCGATTTGCCGTTGCAGCTGATCGATGAGTTCTTCGCCGGTTTGTGCGGCACCATTCCGCTCTTCCGGACGCGTTACCACAACGACCTTGCATCCAACTAGTTTAGCCGCCGTAACCTTCTCGGCTGTTCCCCCTTCAGCACCAGAGTCTTTGGTCACCATGACCTCGGCACGGATCTTTCCTAACAGCTCAACGTTCTGTTCCAGCGTGTACGGACCGCGACCGAAGATGACCTGCTCCGGTTCGCAGCCAAGCTCTCGAATTCTCTCTCGACTCTCCGGCGCATCCAGCACCCGGACAAAGAGTTTGGATTCTGCTTTGCGTGCGGCAGCCACGTATGGAGCTAGGTGGCGGCTCCCTACGGCAATAAGAATCCGGGAGCCCAGTGAGCAGGCTAATCGCGCCGCTTCGTCGTGGTTGGGGACACGCACAGCGGCTGGATCCAACTCAATCTCACCGCGTTTGAAACGTACGAGCGGAAGATTGAGTCGAGCCGCTATCAGCAGCAGCATCTCTCGAAGCGCGGTCGCGTACGGGTGGGCCGCATCAACCAGTGCAGCGGCTCCCGATTCACGGATTAAATTGGTCCATCCGTTGGCGTTGAGCGGACCTCGTCTTGAGCTCAGATTCGAGTGCTCCGGAAGCGCAAAGGGTGCCTCGGTGGCCAGAGAGAACAAGACCCGATACCCATGGGCAAGCAAGGCATCGACTGCGACACGTGATTCGGTAGTCCCGCCAGCTACGATGACGAGGCGCTGACTCAAGTGTAGTATCCCCGCGGCGTAAGCATCCATCCATCGCTGGCTCGAGTGGTCGAATTGCCGATAATCAGGATCGAGCGCATGTCGACTTCGTGTTCGTCAAAGTTCCCAAGCGTAGACAGCGAGTGCGCTTCTTCAGGGCTCCCGAGGGCGCGCGCCAACCCCACCGGCGTATCCGCTGCTCGATGCTGCAATAGGATCTCACGGACCTCCGTCAGCTGCGCCGTTCGCTTCTGCGAACGCGGATTGTACAAAGCCAGAACCAGATCTGCCTCGGCCATGCACCGCACGCGGTGCACGATCCGGTCCCAAGGCACGAGCAAATCGCTCAGCGATAGCGTCGCATAGTCGAGCATGAGGGGGGCGCCGAAACGGGCAGCCGCTGCCGCTGCCGCTGTTACGCCGGGCACAATCTCGATCTGGATTCGAAGCTGCCGTGCCTGCGAACGCTCAAGTGCCACCCCAGCCATGCCGTAAATTCCGGCGTCGCCTGAGCTAACGAGGGCGACCTTCTTGCCGCGCATCACCTCGTCCAGTGCGGCGTCGACCCGCTCGCGCTCTTGACGCATGCCAGAGGGGCGCAACTCCTTGTCTTGGGTGATGTCAGCGATAGCTTGAAGGTAGGGACGATAGCCAAAGATTACGTCGGCTCGTCGAATGGCGCGTTCGGCGCGGTGTGTTCGATCGTCGGGGTTGCCCGGGCCAATTCCGACCACGGCAAGACTTCCTCGGCTATCGCGATCGTGATCCCCGGCGGGAATATCGTTCTCGGCATCAGACATCGGGTCCTCGTTCCTACCAACATGGCTGCCGGTTCCGCGACAGCCGGAATATCGAACGTGCGGCGCACCTGTGCACTCTCCGTGAGCGCCCAACGTCGAAGATTCTCCAGGCTCACGAAGCGCAGGGGAATTCCAAGCTGGGCCGCCGCCTGCACCAGCCCCAGCTCGTCACGCTTGACTTCAGCGCTGGCAAGCCAACGCACAGAATCGAGCTCAATAGCGGATTGTGTGAGCGCCTGGTGGACGGCTCCAACGATGTGGTCTTTGCTTGTGCCGCGTCGGCAGCCTATCCCGACGATATATTTTTTTTTGGCTTCGGTCGTCGTGGTTACGATTGGCTCGGCCTGGAGCAGATCTGCGACGTAGAGGCTGAGCTCGTTAGCGCCCCCTTCGTGGCCCGAGAGAAGACTCACCGCGTATCGACCGCAGGCGTCCACGACGACCACGGCTGGGTCAGAGAGCTTACTGCGCAGGAGCGGACCCAAACTGCGCACCACCACGCCGATCGGTGCGGCCACGATGATGCCCTCGACGCGCTCGAACAACTGTTGCATACACGTTCCGATTTTGTCGAACGGCTTTTCCGTCGAGTACGACTCGGTTGGCAGCTGCGCCGAGACATGGACGTGCAACGATGCGGAAGAGAAGTGGGGAAACAGGTAACGCACGACGCGAGCTTCTTCCGGACCCAACGCCAAGAGAGCAATTGGGCGGCCCTGCCAAGACCTCTGCGCGGGGATTCCCGCATCGCTAACAGGTCCGGTAACCATGAGCAAACCCCTGTGCGTACAGCCTAGACTCGGGCCCCCCCGACGTCAGTGCCCGTCCGATGATCACCATCGCCTGCCGTCCAATGCCGGCGGCCTCAGCTTGCTCGGTAATCGTCGCGAGCGTACCGCGCACAATGCGCTGCTCAGGCCAGCTCGCTCGGTACACAATCGCCACCGGACAATCCTCCCCGAGGATCGGTCCGAGTTCGGTGGCGACGCGCGATAGGGCATCGACACTGAGGAATAAGCAGAGTGTCGCCCCCGTGCGCGCGAAGGCGTCAATCGATTCGCTCGCGGGCATCGGAGTGCGGCCGCCCAACCGCGTGAGCACGACGCTTTGACAGAGCTCGGGGACCGTCAACTCGATTCCGAGGGCCGCTGCGGCACCCTGAAACGAACTGACGCCGGGCACTATTTGCCAAGGGATTCCGAGCGCGTCGAGGCGTTGCTGTTGCTCGCGAATTGCGCCGTAAAGGCTCGGATCGCCCGTATGCAGACGCACGACGTCAAGACCTTTGCTATGTGCGGCTGCACAGTGCTCGACAATTTCGTCGAGCGTGAGCTTGGCGGAATCGTACACCGCAGCGTCCGGCGGCAATAGTTCGAGCAGGGCTGGGTTGACCAGGGAACCAGCCCAAATACAGACCCTCGCCTGCTGCAGTAGCTCACGTCCCAACACGGTAATCAACTTCGGATCCCCTGGACCCGCTCCCACGAAGTAGACGGTCATCGAGCCCCCGTGATTTCGAGGTCGAGCAGCATCGTGGAAAGGTAGCCCGCGCGCTCTGGATCGGTGATGGCGTCCAGATCACGAATGATCCGCTGCCCTGGCAACCCTGCGCGCACGACCAGCCGCGCTTGCTCAATCAGCTGTCTCTTGTGCAACCATCCCATTAGCATCGGCAACCTCTTACCCACCTTCATCAGCACCAGGCGCCCACCGCGACTCATCAGCGCGTCCAACTCCAACTCAGTATCGGGTGTCGGTGCCACCGTCAGCAACGAATCCTGCTCTCCCAGCACGAACTGCGTGAGCGCAGCACTTGCGGCGAACGACATGACGGCAGGGATAACCTCGACCTCTACATCCGGCAGCAAGCGTTGAACGGCTCGCATGAGATAGCTGAAGGTGGAGTAGAGCATCGGATCACCCAAGGTGATGAAGCCGACGTCTTGACCGGTCTTGAGAACCTCGACAACCTCCAATGCTGCCGCTTGCCAGCGCTGCTCGAGCTGCGCGCTATCGCGCGTCATTGGATAAACGACCTCGTGGAAAGTCACGTCTGACCCAGCGTGTGCTTCGGCAATGCTTCTTGCGATCGAACCGCTCGTCTCGTCAGCCTTTGGTGCAAACACGTGAGGCAAAGAGGCGAGCAGTCGGCTGGCTTTCAGCGTCACCAGTTCGGGATCACCCGGGCCAAGGCCAATGCCATAGAGTCGACCTAGTGTTGCTGACGGTGCAGGGTTGGTCATGAAAGCTCTCGAGTCAGGACGATGATGCGTCGCGGATGCGCGGGAAGCTGCGTCAGTTCCTCAGCGGAGATAGCGCCGACTCGCTCACTTGTCAGCGACAGATCTTCCAGGCAGTAAACGCGGCGATCCGTTCTTGCGGCGAGCTGCGCGGCAAATGCTTCTCCACCCTTGGCGCCTAAAAGGATTACCCAGGGGTCGCGCTGCTCCAAATCATTCCGTAGCTGACCCGGTATCGCCGCATGCGCGGAAATAATCGCGGCGTTCTCCCACGGAATACCAAGCGCCGCGCAGGCCATTTGTACGGAACTGATTCCCGGAATCACTCGACACTGCTCGCGACCGAATCGTTCGAGTAATCGTTTGGCAATGCTTGAAACTCCGGGATCGCCCGAAACAGGCACTACGATCGGCGCGTCCGGACATTCGTCTAGGTGATCCAACCACGCCTCGATTGGTCCTTCGAATGGAACGCGCATGGCACCGTCGGGGGCGAATTCGTCGATGAAGCGTCGAGCCCCCGCCAAGACACGTGCCGAGGAAATCGCCTGGCGGGCAGCCTCGGTCAGATAAATCTCGTTGCCCGGTCCTGCGCCGACAATCACAAATCGCTTGGTCAATGTTTCCATGCTGACCAATCTCCTGAGGTTCCAAGTCGGTTACCAGCTAAGTCCGTTAACCACACCGCGAGTTCGAGCGAGCTGAAGTGCTCCGTCGTTCGCTCACGGATCGCTCCTGCAACGGCTGCTCCCAACCGGTCGCGGTCAATGTCATTCAAACGGTTGAACACTGCCTCGGTGGTGGGGAGATTCGAGTCGATGCTTATGCCAAGTGCACGCGACGTGGTGGCAACGGTATCGAGCGCCGATCGTGAGCGGCTGGAGTGCGTGTCGAAGTCACCAGCGGCCAATTTTGCCAATTTGCCGGGGTGACCAAAGAGAAGAACGCGACGCATCCCAAGCGCGATGCAGTGCTCGAGCATGGGTCCCACGGCGTTTGCGGTTTCGATGACTTGAACCGGTGCGCATCCGAGTGCCGCGAGCGCGTTCTTGCGTCCGATATGGCCTGGAACCAACACTGGTTCGGTAATTCCATTGGCCTGAGCGACATCGAGGCCGAGCAAGAGCGCAGCCACGAGTCGTTGATTCGAGAACGGACGCACTCGTCCGTCGGTACCGAGAATCGAGAGGCCGCCTTCGACCCCGAGCCGCGGATTGAAGGTTCGATGGGCCACCTCTTCACCGCCGGGAATGGAAACCGTAATCGCTAATCCACGCTCCGTAATCGCGCGCACGGCTTGCATGATCTGGCGCCGAGGCCCCGGGTTGATGGCTGGCTCACCGGGGGGGAGAGCAAGCCCGGGCAGAGTCACCGTTCCTACGCCCGGACCTGCCCGAAATTGGATCTCTGGCGTCTCTATGAACTCGACCTGAGCACTCACGATCAAGCCGTGCGTTACGTCAGGATCGTCTCCTGCATCCTTTCGTATGGTAGCCTGGGCACTCGAGTGCCCCGACGTCACCTCGCACAATGGGAGCGACACGGTTTCGCCGTTGGGCAAAACGAGCTCGACTCGCTGCGGATGCTCGCCGGTACACAGCGCCATCGTGGCCGCCTTTGCGGCCGCGGCTGCACAAGTTCCGGTGGTGAACCCCACCCGCATCGAACCGAGCGAGACAGTCACGGGCTCTTGACCAAAGCGGCGTTGACCCGATCCTCGAGCACGGCGACGAACCGTTCGTCGAACCCAAGATGATCCGCAAGCACCAATTCGACGTGCGGATAGACCTTGCGGAGCGCGTCGAGCTGCTCGGGGATGTCCTTTTGCAGGTGATTCCCGAGATGCAGAAAGTACGGCACAACGACGATGCGCTGGCTGCCGCCCTGGACGAGTTCCTCCACCACCGCTTCCAGACTAGGGTCGCACAGCTCTCGATGAGCGGACCGCACGACCATGTCGCTCAGTCGCACGGCGAGGGCCGCGGCCACTTGATCCATCTGTTCCGCGACGCCCGTCGCACGCGAGCCGTGTCCGAGCACGATGACCGCATTCATATTTCGTTCTCCTCTACCAACGATGTGAGCGCATGAACCGTTGCTACGGCCAGCGGACTACCGCCGCGTCGACCACGAATGACGATCTGCGGCACGTCTAGTTTTGCCGTCTCTTCCTTACTCTCCGTAACGTGCACGAAGCCGACCGGCATGGCAATTACCAAGGCCGGAGTGACATCTTCTTCGAGTATCATGCGATTTAGCTCGAGCAACCCCACCGGAGAGTTGCCAAAGCAAACGATGGCGCCGTTGAGCATCGTTTGGGCCTTACGCAGAGCGTAGATAGCTCGCGGCAACTTGGCCGCTCTGGCCGCGTCCGCTACGTCCGAATCGGCAACATGGACGTGAATGTCACTCGGAGCATAGCGTGCACAGCATCGCTGCAATCGCGCCAGGGACAGCCCAGCACGGACCATATTCGAGTCGGCGTAAATCGGCGCGCCCGCGCGTAAGGCGCGGCAGCCACTCTCCACGGCATCAGCGGAGAACTCGAGCTCCGCGAGGAGACCGAAATCCGCCGTGGTGTGGATCAATCGCCTCGCGACTTTCCATTGCTCTGGTGCGAGCGCGTGCTCCGGTGCTTCAGCATCGATGCACCGGAAACTCTCGCGTTCGATCGCCTCGCCTGCGAGGGGATGCGCGTACAATTCGTGGATTCGGGCCCGTGTCATCGTGCCATCTCCTCGACCAAGGTTCTTAGACAATTGGGTCGACTCGCAAGGTGCAGGTGAACGTAACTGGCAAGCACGCGGCCCAGGATGAAGCCTTCGTGGCGGGACGCTCCGCGGCGATAACGAACTTCGTACGCGCGCTCTAGCGAATCAGGAGGTTCCGCGTCGAGCGACGAATAATGAAACTCGTGGCCCCGGCAGGTGGCCCCCGCGTTACCCCAAAGCGTATGGGTACGCAGGGTCACTTCGGCGTAACCGAGTCTAGCAGTACGCGCGCCCATTCGGGTTACTAAAGGCAACACACCGGCCATGGCATGTCGGCGCCCCGCGCGGTCGATGAGTGATTCGCCCAAAGCCATCAACCCCCCGCACTCAGCATAAACGGGTCGGCGTGCGGCGAACTCCGCGATCGATTGCAGCATGGGCTGGTTGGCAGAGAGCTCTTCCGCATGTTCTTCGGGATAACCACCGGGCAACAGCAATGCTTCCGCATCGGGCGGGAGCGCGGGATCCTTCAGCGGAGAAAACGGAATCCATTCTACGCCGTGGCTGAGCATCGCTTGACGTAAATCGGCGTAAATGAATCCGAACGCGGAGTCTTCGGCCACCGCAAGTCGTAGTGACCTTGACGTACGCGCGGTGCGCGGCGATGCCTGAGCCTCGTGTGCCGCGCCTTGCGGCCCCGCGCCACGCAGTGGTTCCGCGAGTTGCATCAGACGTTCGAGCGGAATGGTGGCTTCAACCGCCGTCGCAAGTGCGTCCACCTCAGTGGCGCTGCGTGGTGCAATTAATCCTAAATGACGCGATTCGAGCGAAGGCAGTCCCCCCTTTGGTATGGCCGCGAGCATTGGCGGCAACGCCATCGAGCGGAGGGCGCAGTCGAGTAGCTCGCCGTGTCCCGCGCTGCCGACCTGGTTCGCAATCACGGCGGGAAAGCGCAACCCGGACTCCATGTGAACGAAACCAAACACCGTTGCGGCAAAGCTGCGAGCCTGTCCCCAGGCATCGGCAACGAGCACAATCGGCGCGTCGAGCACGCGCGCGACTTCGGCCGTGGAACCCTCGGAGGTATCCGGTCGCGCTCCGTCGAAGAGGCCCATGACGCCCTCGACGAGCAACAGATCCGCGTCGCGTGCGGCGTCACTAGCCAACCTTCGCACGTACTCTTCCCCCATCATGTACAGATCGAGGTTGATGCAGGGCGTGCCCGTGGCAAGCGTCAGGTGCATCGGATCGAGAAAATCGGGACCGACCTTCGCGGCTCGGACGCGCACTCCGCGTCGGGACAAGGCGCGAGCGATCCCGATGCTGATCGACGTCTTGCCAACGCCTGATCCGGTCCCGGCAATGACGAGCACGCGCGCTGTCACGCTACCTCCGCGCGATCGCCGAAGTGCGAGGAGACGGTTCTCGAAGCTTGCGCGTTGCTCAGTTTCATGCGCGAAGCCCGATCATGCGATAGATTGCCGGCAAGTCGACACTTTCGCGAAATACCTGAGCGAGCCGATCAATGCTCGGTTCTAGATCGGAGGATCGTCGCGAACGGCCGAGTCGTTCCATCCCCTTACGTTCACGTATGTCGTCGAGAAAGTGTCGACGAAACCCGTCGGCGTCAAAGAGGCCGTGCAGGTAGGTTCCGAACACGCGCTGCTCGGGGAGTGCGACCCCCAACGCCGCTCCAGCATCGTCGACGAGCCACGGGGAGAGCGATGAGAGCTCACTCTCGCCGTGGTGGATCTCGTATCCGGTTACCGGCATTTGGCTCGCCACGTGTTTGCCGGTAGTTCGACGCACGGTCTTCTCGACTGCAAACCGGGTCGCGAGCGGCAACAGGGATAGGCCCTCGGCGCTGCGGTGCCCGCTCTCGACGCCCTCGTCATCGTCGATACGTTGCCCCAGCATCTGCAAGCCGCCACAGATCCCGATAATGGTGGCGCCTTTGCGTTGAGCGTCGAGGATGGCGTGCGCTAGCCCGATCCGTCGAAAATGGGCCAAATCGGCGAGAGTATTCTTGGTGCCGAGCAGCACGATCAGATCCGGTTGCTCGAGCTCTTCGGCGCGCTCCACCAAACGGACCCATACGTCGTCTTCACACGTCAGCGCATCGAGATCGGTAAAGTTCGACACGTGTGGACCCGCCACGGCAGCGATCCGCAACGGCGCCGCGGGGTCGCCCCAGCGACGCGCGCCAGACGTCAAGGATAGTCGATCCTCGTCGGGCAAACCCAAGTCGGCAAGATACGGCACCACTCCCAAGACGGGGCACCCGGTGTGTCGCTCAACGGCCGAGTGGGCGTCCCCCAACAGGGATTTTACGCCGCGGAAGCGATTCACGACGAAGCCGCGCACGTAGGCACGATCGGCTTCACTCATGACTTCCATGTGTCCGATAAAAGACGCGTAAACACCGCCGCGGTCGATGTCCCCGACGAGCAAGACGGGCATTGGACGCTGCGTCACGAACCCCATGTTGACGATATCCGCGCTCCGGAGGTTCATCTCGCCAGCGCTGCCCGCCCCTTCGCACACGATGACGTCGTATTCGCTCGCCAAATCATCGAACGCGCGCAGTGCCTCGTCGAGGCACCGACGTTTGGTCGCGTGATACTCGAGCGCGTCGCGGTGCCCGATCGAGCGACCTCGAATGACGACCTGCGCGCCGCGATCCGAGTTGGGCTTGAGCAAGATGGGATTCATGCGCGTATCAGGCTCGACTCCTGACGCTTGCGCCTGCAGCACTTGAGCCCGGCCGATCTCGCCACCATCGCGCGCCACACCGGAATTGTTCGACATATTCTGTGCCTTGAACGGCGCCACGCGGTAGCCGTCTTGCACCAGACAACGGCACAGCGCCGTCACTAGCATGCTCTTACCCGCGTCACTCGAACAGCCTTGCAGCATGATCGCGCGACGCTGGGGCGGCGTGTTGGTCGCGCTTCGATTCACGTCGCATGAATCGCTGAGGCGCGTGCTCGCGCGAAACTGGGGCGGCGTGTTGGTCGCGCTTCGATTCACGTCGCATAAATCGCCGGGATCCACGATCGCCGCGGAATCGAAGCGCGTCTGCGGTAGGCGCGACGTACCTTCACGGCGCAACACCTGCGTCAGTGCCTCGGCGATCTTGCTATTGCCGAACTCGTTACGTACCGAGACACGAATCCAATGCGTTCCAAGGCTGGGAAAGTCCGCACAGCATCGCAGCGCAACGCCCAACGCTCGGCAGCGTTGCACGACCTCGATCGAATCCGGGCCAGCCTCAGGCAGACGCAATAGCAACCAATTCGCGCAACTGGTGTGGATTTC
>JBLNFG010000031.1:0-7548 GCA_050263495.1 Myxococcales bacterium
GGTTTGCGATAGTTCCTCTGATATCCCGGTTCATTGAGCAATACCCAAATGATCCACGTGCGGTGGCGATGCGGTTGCGAGTGGTTTGGATAGAACTCGCGGCGCGGGATCTACCAGCCGCACAACGACAATTGGCGGAACTGAAGCAGCTGGCTTCAGGGGTCGACGCAGACATGGCCCAAATACTCGACGCGGCCATCCTGGCGCGTCGAGGGGAACCGCGGTTGGCGCTGAGCAGAATTACGGAACTCAGGGGGCGCCTGGTCGATCCAGAACTACGAGAGACATGGGCACGCGAAGCACTCGAGATCGCTCGTTTGGCTCAGGCGCCCGATGAGGCTCTCGAAATCATGCTGGCTTGGCGAAGCTTTTGCTCCGACGAACAGTTGGACCGGGTTGAGGCCGAGATTTCTGGTCAACTCGAGCGACTCGACCCAGGTGCAAAGCAGCGTGCTTTTCAGGTGCTGAGGACGAAAGCGAAGCGGCCGTACGCGGAAGAGTCGCGCCGTCGGGCGAGTGAGTGGATGCTTCACGCCGTGCGCGTCTCGTTAGCGAGGTACGCCATTGCAGCAAATGACGGCGCATTGGCGCGTGCGCTGGTTGCGGACGCGCCCGCTAGCTTCATTCGCACTGATCTCGGAGAATCGTTGCGTCTTCTCGCGCACTCCGCGGAGATACCAGAACACACCCTGCACGCTGCGATCGGGCTGCTGATCGAGCTAGACAATGACCGATCCAGACGCGAAGCTGCAGAGCTTGTCACCGGGGCAATGCGCGCGCTTGCCAGTGTTGGTTCGGATGAGCCAATTCGGCTCATCACGCGTGAAGCACGTTCGCGCGATCCCCATGACGTACAGCGCGATCTGGACTCGCTGGTGCTGGACGGTATCGCGCTTCTGATCGCCGGCCTCTCCGAGGAAACCGCGGCCCTTGCTGCAAGAGCGGCGAACGATCACCATGTGGCAGTGATTACGTTGTCCCCGCCGCTCGAGGCGGCGTCGGCGAACCCATTTCTGTTCTCGATTGACTCGCCTGATCGGCAGGTAATCGACGTCGTTCAGCGAGTCGTTGCAGAGCCGCGCAGGATCGTGCGGATTGGACCCGACGACGCGTTCTGTCGCGCTGCTGAGCGCACGGCGTGGCCCTCGACGGAGCTACCTGCTCGCGCCGAGCTAGTGATTACCGCCGACGCGGGCTGTGCGTCTCGCCTAGCAGAGGAGCTCCGAAGCAGAAACTACCATGTTCGCACCTGGCTCGGGCCGGGCGCAGCGAAGGCGGCCAAAGCGTTCGATGATGCGATGGTTATCTCGAGTCCACAGCTCTTGGGCCAAGCTGCGTCCAATCCAGTTGCCCTGTGGCGTGAACGCTTTCAGCGCCTTCCCTCTTGGTATGAGGCACTTGTGTATGACGTGACTCGACTCGGGATTATGGCGATCAAGCAACGTGGGTTCGAGTCGGTTCGCGGTGATCAAGCCGTTGTGGGCGGTCGAGCCAGAGTGCGCGACGAGTTGAGACGGGCAGAAGCCGAACTCATGACAACCAGCGCTTCAGGTTTCGCTGGCGGCATGCGACTCAGACCAAATTTGGTGGCTGCGCGGGCTGAGGTGCTGAGTACGAGTCCAGAGGAACCCCGATGATGGAAGCCGATGCTGTCGCTTGTATCCCTCTCCCGACGCGGCAGAAGACTCGGCACCTGGCGCGTGCCCTCGCCCCACTGCTCAAGGCTTCCGATCTCTTGATTCTCGACGGGCAATTGGGCAGCGGCAAGACCTTCTTCGTTCGTGCGCTAGCGCGTGCCCTTGGACTGCCGGAGCGTATTCGTGTCACGAGTCCAACCTTTTCGTTGGTCCACGAGATAGCCACACGACCACCCATCGTTCACGCTGATTTGTATCGACTATCCAGTACGCGAGAGGTCGCAGAACTAGCGCTGGATGAGCAACGAGAGGCTGGAGCGGTGGTCATCGTGGAGTGGGGGCTGCCCTACGTGGAAACACTCGGCGGCGACGGCCTGATCCTCGAGTTTCGGCATGAACCTCGTCGCGTCCATGCCCGGGCAACCGGCGCGCGCTCGAGTATCACGTTGCGTGCGCTCGAGGCTCAGAGGTTGGGATAGTAGTTAGGAGCAATCGCGCTACTGGTCTGCGCTGACCTCGATCGTTAGCCGTGGCATGAAGGAGCTCTCGCCGCGCAAGATGTTCACGTTGACCCTTTGACGGGTCATCGACATCGAGCGCTCGATCAGCCCCACGAACCAAAGTCGCAGACCCTGGCAGGCTACCTCGACGTCCGTCAACGACATCACGGCGCGGTAAGGAGAGTCATCCTCGTCGAGTTGCCAATGTCCGAAGTCGAAGAACGGGCCCACGATCCGCGCAACGCGCCGCAACGTCGCCCCGATCGTCGAGTTGGGCGGGATGCTTCGAGCCAGTGCCGGCGAAAGCACGCCACCCACGGACTCATTGCCGGCGACTTGACACCAGGCGGGGTCGCCCGAGAAGAGTCGCGCGGTGGCTAGCTCAATGTATTGGGTTAGTGAATCGAGATCACAATACGCAAACCCGTACAGGGTGCCGAGCAGGAGATCACTCGCCACCACGTCGCCGATCTCGTAAAGGATCTGTTCGCGCAGAGCTGCAGGTCGTCGCGCGCGCACGTACTCGTCGAGTGCCTGCCAGACCACTGCGCGCGCGTGAAATCGTCCGCGGAATCGGGTGGGGAGCACGGGTGCCAAGCTCCCTGGCGCAATACCGCCTGGGCCGCTCGAATGGGCTGCGGCTGGTCGCGACGAGTGGGGCCATGGCGAACTTCGCAGGGCACCTGCGAGCGCACGCGCGCCGCTCTCGGGTCCGGGTGACGAAGACCGAGACCCGGGCGAGACCGACAACGCCGGGATCGACATCGTGCCAGACGGATGGCGCAGGATACTGGTAATTGGCAGCAGTTCCGAAAGTAACACGGGACCTGCGGCGTCACCCCGCATCAAGGGACGCAGGGCCTCGAGCAGCTCGCGCGCGTTTGGATAGCGCAGCGCCGGAGCCTTTTGCAGACCGCGCGCCAAAACTTCGGAGAGCGCTGCTGAGTCGAGCAACCCTGCTTGAGCCAGGCTAGGGCAGGGGAAGTTGACGATACGAGACGCAGTGGCGAGTGGGGTTGGACCGTGAAATGGCAGCGCGTTAGTCAGGAGTTCGTAGATCAGGACGCAAATAGCAAACAAATCCGCGCGATGATCGATCAAGCCGGCATTGATCTGCTCCGGTGCCATGTACTCGACACCTTCCTGTGCTGGGTTAGCGATGCCGGCGGCGGCGCGCGTCGGAATGGCCCCATTGAAATCGAGGACTTTGACGGTTATCCGCTGGTCATGGACCTGACACACCATGACATTTTCCGGTTTGACATCGCCGTGCAACAAGCCTATCGAGTGTGCCTGACTGAACGCCAAGAGAACGGGTTCGATGATCGCAAGAACGTGTTCCTTCTTCAGGCGTCCGTGACGTTCTAGCAGCCGTCTGATGTTCTCCCCGCGCAAGTCCTCCATTACGATGAATGGCCCGAACTCAGACAGGCCCGTCTCATGAACCTGAACGATGTTGGGATGGCGAATCTGGCTTGCTGCCCACGCTCCATCGATTACACGCGACGTCTGCACGTCCTGCGATGCGACAGGACGTATGATTTTGATCGCCACGGTGCGTTGGACAGGTTCGTCCATCGCACGAAAGACCTCACCGTTTGCTCCAGCCCCAATCCTTTCCAGAAGGCAGTACCGGCCAGCCAATTCCGCGCCGGGCGCGGCTAACCGAACTTGTGAGGGTGACACGCGCGGCGAAGGATATCCCAGTCATGCGAGTGAGTGTGAGGAAGTTGCAGCGTTGCGTGCGTCGAGTGCGCGAGAGGCGCGCGCTCACTGAGCGGCGTCACTGGGTGAGCGAAATCGGTCCCACGATCCTAGAAATCTCGCTGCCTTCGTGCTGCGCGTGTTGTCTGTCGCGCGCCACAACCTCGCGTCGAGAGTTGGATACGCGCGGGAAACGGTGCGCAATTGTGCCCTATTGCGAGGCCTGCGCCCGGCACGCTGTCCGCCCCAAAGCGCTACGTTTGGCCACGGTGTACGCTTCAGGCCTACTTGGGTTCTTTGGCGGAGCACTGCTCGCTGCGACGGTGCAGAATTGGTGCCTGGCCACGATTCTTGCCGTTTCTCTGGCGGCGTTGCCCAGCCTGTGGTCGCGCTGGCTGAATTTGCCGCGGCAATTGGCACACGCCGCGCGTGGTCCGGCCGTGATTTGGGTTCCGCGAGGGCTCGCCTGTGCATCCGAGCCCTACGCGCATCTCATCTCGCAGCAAACCGGCATCGCGCCGCAGGCTGAGCCTATCCGAGCAGGCCGTCTTGCGCCTTCGGACGTCGTTGGTCCACTGCTTGCCATAGTGCTCACACCGGCACTCAACTATCTCTTCTTCCCGGTCACTCGGGTCGTCAACTTGACGGATCGCACGCTGGTAATAAGCGTAGACGGACGCGTATTGGGTCGCGTCGACCCTACGAGCGGCGAGAGCCCAGCTGCAGGCGAAATCATGCGGCCACCCTCGGGGTTACATCGCGTGCGGGCCTCATTCGTCGACGGCACGATCATGTCCGACGTCCAAGTTCGGATCCGCAGCGGGTTTTGTCATCTCTACGCCCCAGGCGCGCGGGACGGGTGCTTCTATTTGCAGCGGGTCTCCTATGGGCGGAGTGAGATCGACGGCTCGAAAACGGAATCGCTCTATTCTGATAGCCGTTTTTGGGCAATTCCGAATGAGGTTGATCTGTGGTTTTCGCCTGAAAACTCGGTCTTGCGCGGGGCCACCACCGGGGGCGTCGTAACGCTTCTGCGTATGGGGAAGTGCCGCTAAGACTCCGAGCGGCAGACTTTGACACCAGTGACGTGGAGCAAAGCGTTCGGCGACCAAGACTCCGAGCGGCAGACTTTGACACCAGTGACGTGGAGCAAAGCGTTCGGCGACTCCACTCGATCAGAGCGAGGGATTTAGCTTCCGGTAAGGCGGTTGGCAGGGAAGTGTCGTGACCCAAGCAAGCCGTTACTCTCTGACCATCGAACGCGCTTAAGCAAAGACTCCCATCAGTTTTTTCGCGGAGAGGTTTTTTGCTGCCCACCACCGCACTCGCTGCGCGAGTGCTTGCTCCTCCCAAATTCGTGCTCGCCCGAGAGGCTGCGCCCGAATGGGAGGAGCCGAGTTTCCCTCGCCCGACCAGTATCGGGACCCTGCCCGCCGCGACGCGCGAGCGTGACTCGAACAGTGCGTCCATTTGCGGCTGTGCGTGCATTCTCCGCCGCGATGCGCGAGCGCGACTCGAACGGTGCGTCTAATCTCCGCCGCGATGCGCGAGCGCGACTCGAACGCGGCCTCGTCGGAAGCTTCGAGAGGAGTAGGGCGGGGTTCGAGCCGTTTCGGAGCTGTAGGTCTGCCGGTCAGCTCGCGGCGCTCTAACCCGTGCTTGCGCCGCCCCAAACAAAACCAGGCGGGGCATTGGCAGATCGCGCTGAATGGCTATAGTCCCCGCACCGTGACTTCCGATTTTAACTCCAACAAGGCAAACGACACGACCAACCCTGCGGGGGCCGGGGCCACCAGTTCAGCGGGGGCAGGAGGAAACGGGCAGGCTGCTGAGTCTGGCCAACCTGCGGAGGCCGCGGTCGAAGTCGCCCCTGAAGAGTCCAGTGAGGAGAAGCTGCGCGCCGAGGCGGCACGTTTAAAGGATCAACTGCTCAGGCTCGCCGCTGACTTCGACAACTTTCGCAAACGATCGCGCCGCGAGATACAAGATGCAGAGCGCATGGCGCGGGAGGACTTGCTCCGAGAGCTGCTTCCCGTGTTTGATAATTTGGAGCGAGCGAGTCAGCATGCGGGTTCCGCCACAGACGTTCAGTCGCTGGTCGACGGCATTGGTATGGTGAGTCGACAGTTCGTCGATACTCTCGCGCGATTAGGAGTCGAGCGCATCCAGTCTATCGGGGTCGCCTTCGATCCTGCAGTTCACGAAGCCGTGCAGCATCTGGAAACGGCCGACCAGCCTCCGGGTGCCGTGTGCGCTGAAGTCCTCCCTGGATACCGATTTGGAGATCGGTTGATACGACCAGCAATGGTGGTGGTCGCTAAACCGAGCACCTCTAGCTGAGCCGCTCGCGCCACAAGCCTTCCCTGTCCGCACTGATAGTGAGATTATGAAATGCCCCGGGCTCCAGCAGCTGGATCCGGTGAATGAAAGACTAGTTCGCGGATATGGGCAAGGTCATCGGAATCGATCTAGGCACGACCAATTCCTGCGTCGCGGTGTTGGAGGGGGTTTCGCCAGCGGGCAAGCCCGAGATTCGCGTCATTCCCAACGCCGAGGGGGCTCGCACGACGCCTTCTGTCGTGGGCTTCACAGCCTCGGGTGAACGTCTTATTGGCCAAGTTGCCAAGCGTCAGGCGACGACTAACGCCCAAAACACGGTGTTTGCCGTCAAACGCCTGATGGGGCGAAAGTTCAAGGATCCTTCGGTCGAGCGCGACGCGAAGCTGATGTCATTTCGCGTCGTTGAGCATGAGAACGGAGACGCTTGGATCGAGGTGCAGAATAAGCGCCAGTCGCCCCCAGAAGTATCGAGCTTCGTTCTTGGCGCGCTGAAGGCGACCGCGGAACGCTTTCTGGGCGAGCCCATTACCGAGGCGATTGTCACGGTTCCAGCCTATTTCGACGACGCGCAGCGCCAAGCCACCAAGGACGCCGGCAAGATTGCTGGGCTAGAGGTGAAGCGAATCCTGAACGAGCCGACCGCTGCCGCATTGGCATATGGGCTCGACCAAGGCAAAGCCGAGCGCATTGCCGTGTACGACTTGGGCGGCGGCACGTTCGATATCTCGATTCTTGAGATTTCTTCTGGGGTTTTTAGCGTCAAAGCGACGGGCGGTGACACGCACCTGGGCGGCGAGGATTTCGACAACCGTCTCGTCGACCTCCTGGCGGAGGAGTTCAAGAAGCAGAACGCCGTCGATCTGCGGGACGATCGGACCTCGCTCCAGCGATTACGCGAGGCAGCCGAGCGCGCCAAGCACGAGCTCTCGTCTTCTCTCGAGACGGAGATCAACATCCCGTTCATCGCTCTCGGCGCCGCGGGACCTTTGCACATGCAGCGGACGATCCGCCGTAGCGAACTCGAGATCCTAACCCGGGACCTCGTTGAGCGTACGCTCGTGTCGTGCCGCGCAGTGCTCGCAGACGCCAAATTCAAGCCAAACCAGATCGATCAAGTCGTGCTGGTGGGCGGAATGACGCGAATGCCAGCCGTTCAGAAGGCGGTCACGGAATTATTCGGCAAGGAACCAAACAAGGGCGTGAACCCCGACGAGGTGGTCGCAGTGGGCGCGGCCATCCAAGGCGGAGCTCTTACGGGCACCATCGAAGAGGTGCTCCTGCTCGACGTGACGCCGCTTTCGATTGGCGTCGAAACGGGTGGGGGAGTGTTCACGGCCCTCATTCCGCGCAACACGACGATTCCCACC
>JBLNFG010000032.1:0-3109 GCA_050263495.1 Myxococcales bacterium
GTGTCTTCCTGCGCACATGAACTAATCGTCATGTTGCCGATGCGGCGACACGAGCAAGCGAATGCAACGACTTCGAGTCAGCTTCCATGAGAGTCCACCAAGGTTTCCTTAGCGAGCACGACGGCAACGTGCGCGAGTTTGACTTGCCTTCAACGCGATCCATTGCGAGCGCCCCAGAACCTTCCCAATCGATCAGTACTCCCGCTTCCGTGGTGAGTTTGGTCCTTCGACGTGTTCAGTCGCGGATCTCCACGCTGAGCGTTCGAATACCCATCGCGGCGATACAGTGGCTGCCAAGGGTGCATCACGCCGGGTGGTTGGGGTACGTTCTGGGCGGAATTGACGCAATGCTGGTGGCCGGCAACCTAGGCGGAGGCAGACGTTTGCGTCTCGTGCTCGGTGGGGCTAGTGGGGGAGCCTTCGTTGCAGTCGCCCTGATAGTTTCGAGCTTATGTGTGTTGCGCCTGTGGAAGCATGCGGCCAGTCTGCTGCGCGTTTTGCCGAGGATGGCGGCCTGCCGTCGCCCGGGTCAGTTGATTGCTGGTTTGACGGCGGGTGGGCTCGGGGTGACGGCATTTGTCACATTCTTGAGCGCGTCTGCTCGCATTACCGTAGCTCCGTTGAGAACGACCCTACTCGAATTGGTTGCGGCTGTTTGCATCGCACTGGTGGTCGTCGCGATGTGGCAACTTGAACCAGTTATCGAGCGTTGGGGCGAGCCTTGGCTCTCTCGCGTTGCGGCAAGCGCGCCCATCGCCACGAAGCAGCTTCTGCTCATCGTGGCGCCCACGGTGGGCACGACCGTCTACTTGGTCACTAGCTACGGGGACCAACTTGGCATACTCCGCCGAGCCTTACTGGTTGCGTCCTTCTTGGTCATCGAGCGCTGGACATACTTCCTGTGTTGGCGGCTTCGAAGAAGACGAAATTGGCAGGAAGTTGCACCGTACCTGCTCGCACTCGGGACCATCACGGGTCCATTCCTATTCCGATCAGGCTCGGTTGCTTCGCAGAAGGCCCATCAAGGCAAGGTTCTGGGCGACGTTCTACAGCTAATTCACTATGCCACCGACTTCGACCGAGACGGCTTCTCCAGTGTCTTCGGCGGTAGAGATTGCGCGGCCTTTAGCTCGAGTCGCTATCCTGGCGCACTTGAGATCCCGAACAACGGTGTTGACGAAAACTGTGACGGCGTGGACGGAGTGGGAGTTGGGGCTGGCGATCGGCTGGAGCCGAAGTTTCTTGGGAGCTACTTGGCACATAAGGGATCCCTGAACGTGATCTGGTACGTGGTGGACTCCCTGCGTGCCGATCACCTGACGATGCACGGGTACTGGCACGACACAAGCCCAACCCTAGAGGCCCTTGCCAGCGAATCGTGGTTTTTTGAACAGGCTTATAGTCAGGCGTCAACCACGGCGTTGAGCATGCCGAGCATGTTTGCTGGTCGAAATCCATCCTCGATGCGATTCTCGCGTAATGGGTTTCCGCTCGCCTCTGCCGAGGAGTTCTACTTGGCGCGGGAGTTTGAGGCAAAGGGCTACCGAACTTACCTGCTCGCCAACGACTGGGTGCGCACTCAACTCCCTGGCCTTCAACACGGGTTTGGAAAGATCATATCTTTTCCTCCGGAAATGAATTGGCGCAGCGGTGATCGCGTGCTCGAGAGTCTCACCACCATCCTAAATGGCGCTCTGGCTGACGAGCGACCGTTCTTTGTCGTGGCGCACATCGACGACGTCCATCATCCGTACAAGGCGGCCGAGGGGACTGCTATCCCCATGTTCCCTTCGCCCGGTGAACAGGCGGGGTACGATCGGGGAATCGCGCTGTTCGACCGAGCTCTCGCGACCGTGCTCGAGGAGCTAAAGCGCACCAAGCTCTGGGAGCGCACCATCATTATCATCACCGCCGATCACGGTGAGGAATTCGGAGAACACGGCGGCGGAATACATTCCCGCACCTGTTATGAGGAAGTGACGCACGTGCCTCTGGTCCTGCGCATGCCAGGAGAGCATGCTCGACGAGTTGGCCAACGGGTTGCCTTGATAGATTTGGCTCCCACCCTACTGGAGCTGTTGGGCGGCGACTATTCGGCGGTCCCGTTGGATGGGCAGAGTCTGCTGGTTCCCATCTTCGCACCGGAACTTGCCAAAGAGAATCGACCCGTTTTCTGCTCCATTTACGACGTAATGCCGGGAAGAAGCGCGTTCTTCAATAGGAGCGTGCGCGCAGGTAGGTGGTCACTGCATGAGGAAGTGATATCCGGTCGAGTCGAACTCTACGATCTCGTGGTGGATCAAGCAGAACGACAGAACCTCGCCGAGGTGACGCAGTATCAACGCGTGCGCGAGGAGCTCCTGCAACTATTCGACGTGGCTCCGCAGGGCAATCTCTTTCGCATCAGCCAGGGGCTCGAATAGCCGAAGCCCTTAACCCTGCTTGCTTCTCACAACCTCGCGGCAAAGAGTCTGCGGCCGACGCATAGCATCCACAAGAGCCCGGCGATCGGGTGGCGTCTAGCAAAGCACGCGACCGTCGGCGGTAAAGTTTGTGTTTCTCTCGGGCAACAAGGTGGCTCTAGCTGACAACAGGTATGGGAGCTGTCGGGATGCCGCACACTTTTTTGGTACGGGTGAGTCGAGCTCTCTGTATGACCTACTGCATGCCGCCTAGTGCAGTGGAAAACGCGTGCGGATTACCGCATCTTAGGCTAGTGTTTCGCGTAGCTACATCGCAAAGGGTGTGGACCCTGGTCCACAGGATAGTCTGCTTGGTCGGGCCGCCAGGCGTTGATCTCATGAGGTATTGGGATGACGTCGTTTGGAATTGGCGGATGCCAGCAGTGGATAACAACCTTGCGGGTATTAACTACCGGAGCTATAGCGGCAACGTTTGTTGCGAAGTGTGGAAGAGGTCGGGAGCATCGAACGACCAAGAGGGCGCTGTGAAGGCGGCAGATGGCAATGATGCCTCATGCGAGCTTCAATCCACGCGAGTTGACGACCATGCTGTGGGGCAGTCGCAGGGACGCATACCCATTTCGCAGTTGTTTGGAGGCGAGGTAAACCCAATCACACTCGGCAGGTCGCAGAGAGAGCAGGCCGCG
>JBLNFG010000033.1:0-5004 GCA_050263495.1 Myxococcales bacterium
CCGTCCACGAGGATGGCGCAGGCGTGACGTTGCCCTGCTGCGAGCTGGACGTAATCGTGCAGGCCAGTCTGTTGCTGCTGACTCGCACTTCCTGCAAAGCCAGCCGCGCCCGCCTCGGCTCGAGCCGAGTTTGCACTGCCGCCCGTAGCTCGGTTCGCTTCTCCTGAAGCCCCGGCGCTTGCCCCAACGCCTCCATCATGAACGACCCGCTCGGCTCCGGTGCTTCCTGTGGTTCCGCCCGTTCCTGCCTCATTTCCAGTACTCGCCACAGGCGAGCGCTCAGAATCAGAACCACCGCCACACGCGGCCTGCAGTGTAATCAGAAGAATCAGACAAGAACGCGAACCGCGCTCGCTCGAGAACCGACCAAAGTAAGCCATCTTATTGCTCCATCAGCGCGCACGATTGTCGCGTCACGTCCATCCTTCACACGTTCGCACCTGGCCCGAACCAGCCCGAACCCGGGCTCAGTTGGGACACGTTTCAATGGCGACCGTGGCACCCACGGTGCAAATGCCAGGGTCATTCATACCCACGCGATCGGCATGCAACACACAGCGGGTTCCGGGAACGCAGTCAGCGTCGCAGGCGCAGGTGCTCGCGCACATCCCCACGTCGGCGACTCCGGCGTCTTCATCACCGGGAAAGACCCAGCCACACACCGCGTTCTCGCCCGCGACACTGCCGCATTGAGGAAAGGTGCCGCGGCGGCAGAATGCCGAACACACGCCTCCCGCCTCGAGCTCGACGCACAGACCTTCTGCGCAAACGTTGACGTCGGCGGCAGGATTGCACACCGAACCAAGCGGCTGTCCTCCGGCAGGAGCCGTATCTGCGCAGAGGTTCACGTATCCGTCGCAGACCGTCCCCGTTGGGCACAGCTCGTCGTGGTTACACGTTGGTAGGCAGGCGCGAGCAGCGGTCGCACCCGAGCTATTATCGATGGGCCAACAGGCAAGATCGGGTCGCGCTCCGCATGCGGTAGCGTCACCCAACACACACGCCGGAGCGCAGATCTTAGGCGATGGCGCTTCGCTGTCACCCATGAACAAGTCGACACACCGAGCATTAGGATCAACGGGCGCGCAGTCGCTGTCGTCAGCACACAACTTGGAGCAGTAGCCACCTGCAGGACTGAAAACTGGAAAATCTGTTCCGCCCGCAGCAAAGCAGTGGAGCGCGCCAGGGCACGGGGAAGCGTCGCTGCAGCTCACCCCTAACGGTCCGAAGACGGCGATGGGCTGTCCGGCAATTCCTGCCGTGCCAGCCGTGGAATCGCGTGCGGCATTCGCGGGTGTTCCACCGGCCCCTGAAGTAGCGCCCGTCCCGCCACTGCCGATACTCGGAATGGCACTGTTGGCGCCGTAGGAGTCGTAGCTCGACCGATCGCGCGGCGAGTCCGTGCCGGAACACGCCGATTGCGCAAGGAACAGGCTAACCGCAAAAACTCGAACCATAGCGCGCTGCCTTAGCACTCGAACTCGCCAAAGGGTACTGCGCGCCTGCACAAACCGGAGGCGGTAAAACTGATCCGCATCCCGTGGACACGTGGGACCGACCTGCACCCGATCGACGCGTAGAATTGACCTGCACCTTCAATTCACGGGCAGCCGGGAATGAGCTACGAGCAGCAACGGAACTGAGCGTGAAGGAATGGGTGGCATCAAACCAACCGTTAGCCATAATCACGCCCCGTGAACACCTTGGGATCTCGAGCGCCAAGACGCCGCGGTGTCCTTCACCTGTCGAGCTGGTTTCTTTTGGTCAGTGCGGCGCACGTCTGTGCTTGCACGGACGGCGATGATCGTCCCGATTCGCCGCCCGACGACACGGTTACGGAAGTTACGGAAGCAGCCGTCGCGTCCGCTTCGCGTCGGGAAGATGCGAGCAGCGTCGCAGTCGGCGCGCAGCCGCTGCTTCAGGCGGCAGCGTCGAATCGCGGCGACGTCGTTGGGATTCTGACGTCGCGGGGAGTCGAAGAGCAGCTCTGTACCGGCACGGTGTTGCTCCCGAACTTGGTGCTCACCGCACGGCACTGCATTACGACGGAACGGAGTGCGATGAGCGGCGTTGATTGCAGCGCGGCACGCGTCTCTGATCCCGATCCATTGACGCGAGTGGTCGTGATCGCGGGCAGAGACGTCGACTTGGTTCCGGAAGACGCGACGCATGCCGTTCGGGAGTTCTTGCTACCCGACGACGAGGGTAAACTCTGTGGACAAGATCTTGCGTTACTGCGTCTGGAAGTGCCACTCACGAAGGCGACCCTCGTGGTACCTGAAGCAGTACAGGGTGGCGTCAAAGCAGGGACGCCGTTCACCGCGGTGGGCTACGGCCTATTCGACGGAGATTGGGGCCAACAGCGCGAGAATCCGAATGCGCAGGTCGTGTGCGCCGGAATTGATTGCTCGGACCCGCGCATCACGGCCAACGAATTCCTGGCGAACGCCGGTGCTTGTGAAGGCGATTCAGGCGGACCGGCTTTCGACGCCAAAGGTTCACAGATTGGCTTGGCGTCGCGCAGCACGCCTGATTGTGCCCAGACAGCGTATCTAGGTCTTGCGGACCACATCCCATGGCTCAAGACCGTCACTGCGTACGCGGCACAGGCAGGCGGGCTCGAACTACCGGCTTGGGCCAAAGCCACTGACAACCGGGTGATCCCCGTCCCCGTCCCGGGCGCGACAGAACCCGTCGCTCACCTCTCGGCGCGCGGTGGTTGCGCACTCGTGCAGGGCTCGCGTCATTCAAGGCATGCCGGCTCATTCGGCTTAGCTGTGCTCGCACTGTGGGCCGTACTGATCCGACGCTCGTGTTCTGGCCGTAACCGAGACGCGACACCTTGTCGGGTATCGTCGCGTGCGCATTGACGATTCGGCGCGAGCGCTCGGATCGCTACGGAGTCTCCCCTCTAGGCGTTATGGCTCAGCGTCTCCTCGAGAGACGTGGCGCTGAGAATGGCGTCGAGATACGACTCCAATTGCTCCATAGAAGCATGAGCAACGCGCTCTGACGCCCAAGGTGGAAGGTCACCAAAGCGCTTGCTCAGCAGCCGAGTCAGCATCACGCGAAGACCTTCAGCACGACCTTTCTCTATGCCTCGGGCTTCGCCCTCGGCTCGCTCGGCGGCAATGGAGTGATGGTAAGCGCGCAGCGCGGTCTCGCGCTCATAGGCTTGCAGTCGCACCTTGTCATCAGCAGATAGCTCTTCGAGGGTCTTCTTGGCGTTGGCCATGTCCGAGTCTTCTTGGGCGAGTCGGTCAAACTCTTCTTCGGAATCGGCCACGAGGAAGCGTGACCATTGGTGAAGCTTGGAGAGTGTTAATAGGCTGCCGTACCGAGAGAGTTGCCGGGCGGCGAGAAGCGACAACTTACGATGACTGAGGCATTGCACTCGGCAATCCCGCAGCCCACCTCCACAGTGCTGCGCCAGACTAATTGTGTGTAGTGTCCCGAGCCGGCGTTGAAATCCGCGGCGGAGTAGTTGGCGCTCCAGGTGTACCGGTCGATCTCGCTCGCCCACATGGCCACCGCATTCGAAGCTGTCAGTCGAGTGCCGAGGGCGAGGTTCTCGCCATAACCCGTGTTGCTCGCGTGCTCCAATTTGCAGCCGTGCGAAGCCAACTAGTCCGCCCATCCTTGTGCCGACGCGGCGACCGCCTCCGACCAGGTCATGTCGGGTAGAGCCGACCAACTGCCGGTGTAGTTGGCTGGTTGGATTACGGAGGCGCGCACGGCGTTGATCGCAGCGACGCAGGCCTGTTTGTCTGCGTTGCTCAACCGAGAGGGAACGGAGCTGGGACCGTCAATCGATTCGTCGCCACCACAACCCGTGACAACCAAGACGGCCAAAGTGAGTAATCCACCAGAGATCGCCCCTTGCGCGTGCACCCTCGAGATTATTTTCGAACGACGCATAGCGCCAGCGTAAGCGGCGGCGCGCGAGTCATCCAGATTTTCCAGTTCGAGCTCCCATCCTCGGCATAGAAAGGTGAGCGGTTCTTTGGGGTTAGTGCGGCGCGCGAACAAAAGTGTGGCGCCCCCCAAGCTTCGCTGGGCGCCGTTGACCTACGTGGAGAGTTCACCGTTGTGGATCCATCGACGCCCTTACCGCTTGATATCACTGGACTGGTTCATTGCGGGGACTCGTGCTGTTCGGTTCCGGCTAAGTGGATCAGGAGCAATGACGCGCATGGAGTCCAGAACGGAATTGGAGACTCGAAAGGAGCGATGTATTCCAAAGCGCGGCTCCGTTCTTCCTAACCGGTAAGGTCGATCGGAGATCCGGGGTCCTAAGTTGCTTACCGGTAAGCAACTTTGATGGCCCACCTTCCAGTCTGCTTACCGGTAGGCAACTTCCAAACGTAAGCTTCCGGATTCTCCAGCGACGCGGGAAAATCTCGCGGCTATGGCCGGAACTTCCGTTACCGGTAAACAAAATCGGAGCGAATCGCTCCGGTTTTCCTTACCGGTAAGGAGGATCGCAAGCCGTCGCTCCGATCCCGCTTACCGGTAAGCAACGTTCGAGGCCCACCTTCCAGTCTGCTTACCGGTAAGCAACATTCATGGCCCACCTTCCAGTCTGCCTACCGGTAAGCAACTTTGATGGCCCACCTTCCAGTCTGCCTACCGGTAAGCAATCATGGCGTGAACTTCCGGGTTCTTCAGCCACGGGCCAAAAGGGACGCGGGAGCTGGAATTGAGCAACGGTGATAAGAGGTAGACGCGAGCAACGAGGTGCTTGCCTTTACCGGCATGTCGTACAACGGCGGTGCGACGAGTGGCAGCGTGCCCACAGGGGATTGCCCGAAGTCTTCCATGGAGCTCTGCCCGCAAGCCAACTCCGCCTGCTGCGATTGTTGGAACAACACGATTCCGATCACCGATTGGGACACGAGCCACCCCGTGGCCGATCCCCGGTCTGGCTTCAAGGCGATCGGCGCGTACTGGGGTCGCTCCATCAACACAGGCGACGCTCAGGTCGTTGCCACCTATAGCGGGAAG
>JBLNFG010000034.1:0-3096 GCA_050263495.1 Myxococcales bacterium
AACCGCTTCGCGTGGCGGCGCCGAAGTGATGACAAGGACTTTCGGAGAGCGGCACTATATCGACGCAAGCAACTACGTCAACGCGAGCATACGCTTTCGGAACCGTTCGAGGGAGGGCCGGAGGGGCGGAGCGGCTTCGCGTGGCGGCGCCGAAGTGATGACAAGGACTTTCGGAGAGCGGCACTATGGTCGACGCAAGCAACTACGTCGACGCGAGCATACGCTTTCGGAACCGTTCGAAAAGGTAGAGGGCATCGTGCGGACCTGCACCGGCTTCGGGGTGGTACTGCACGCTGAATGCGTTTGCCTCGGGGGCGTCGAGCCCCTCACTCGTGCCGTCGTTGAGGTGCAAATGGGTTGTGGTTGCCCGACCGGCGAGTGATTCCACATCCACCACGAAGCCGTGATTCTGTAGCGTGATCTCGACGCGTCCTGTGGCCAGATCTTGAACGGGTTGATTTAGCCCACGGTGCCCGAATTTGAGCTTGTAGGTGCGTCCGCCGAGCGCCAATCCGAGCAACTGGTGGCCGAGGCAGATCCCAAAAATTGGGCGCTTGCCGAGCAACTCGCGGATGGTGTCAATGGCGTAAGTGACGGCAGCAGGGTCACCAGGTCCGTTCGAGAGAAAAATCCCATCGGGGGCGAGTGCGAGGATCTCGGCGGCGGAGGTGGATGCCGGAACGGCCGTTACCTTGCAGCCCACGTCCACGAGGCAACGCAGGATGTTACGCTTGGCGCCGAAATCCATCGTGACCACGTGCAAATCTGCCTGCCGCTGCGACTTGGGCGGAAAGGCTTGGCGATGGATGTCGAAGTCCACATTCCAGGTGCCGCGCGCTTCAGTGAACTCGTAGGGCTGCTTCGGTGTCACACGCTGCGCGAGATCGAGCCCTTCCATGCTGGGCGCCCGTCGGGCTCGATCGACCAACGTGCTCGCGTCAGCTGTGCCAATACATCCGTTTTGCGCCCCATGGTCGCGCAGGTGGCGCGTCAATTTGCGCGTATCGACTCCGCCAATCGCCACCACCCCGTGGCGCCGCAGGTAGTTATCCAAATCCTCCGTGGCACGGAAGTTCGACGCCATTAGGCTCGGATCGCGCAGTACGAAACCGGCGACCGTCGGTTTGCTGTGGGTGCTCTCGTCGTCCTCGCGATTGATGCCCGTGTTGCCGATCTGTGGGGCCGTCATGGTCACGATCTGTCCGCAATAGGACGGATCGGTGAGGACCTCCTGGTAGCCCGTCATCCCGGTAGTAAAGACTGCTTCGCCCGTCGTTTCACCTTCTGCGCCGTAGGCAAAGCCGTCGAAGACGGTTCCATCTGCTAGGGCGAGGTGTGCAACCGCGCGCTTCATTCTGCCTCACCGATGGCGTCGAACACGACGCTGCCAGAGGCTATTGTCAATAGGACCTTACCGACGAGCTCACGATTCATAAATGGCGTATTCTGACTCTTGGATCGAAGGATACTAGGGTTTACCTGGTACCGAGCTTCGGGGTCGACCAGTACCAGATCGGCGATTTCCCCCACCGCAATTCGCGGTGGAGTGAGTCCGATAATTTTCGCGGGGCGGGTAGAAAGGGCGTCAATCAAGCGCGTGAGCGTGACTTCCCCGCGATGCACTAACCCCAAAAGCAGACCGAAACACAGTTCAAGCCCGATCATTCCCGCCGAGGCGAGGGGAAATTCGCAATCCTTTTCCATCGGAGAATGCGGTGCGTGATCCGTTGCAATGGCGTCGATGGTGCCGTCCGCTAGCGCCTGCACGACGGCTGCCACGTCTTCACTCTCGCGTAGTGGTGGGTTGACCTTGCAATAGGTGTTGTAGCCGAGGCACGCGGCGTCGGTCAAAAGCAGGTGGTGCGGCGTCACCTCGCACGTCACTTGGATCCCGCGATCCTTCGCGTCGCGAACCAACCGCACTGCACCTCGACTCGAAAGATGCGCCACGTGGTAGTGCGCCTCGACCCACTCGGCGAGCAGCAAATCGCGCGCGACAATGATGTCTTCGGCAACCCGCGGTCGACCCCGAAGACCTAGGCGCGCCGCGACTGGGCCCTCGTTCATGTCCCCACCAGCGACCAAGTCAGCGTCTTCCGCGTGCTGGATCACAGGCAGCCCAAAGTTCTTCGCATACTCGAGCGCGCGGCGCATTACCGCCGCAGACTGCACGCACACCCCGTCGTCACTCACAGCGACGATGCCAGCCTCACGCAGATCGGCCATCTCCGTTAGCTGCTGCCCGGCTTGCCCGACCGTAATCGCACCGATCGGATGTAACTTGGGGCCACCCGCCTCGAGCGCGCGGCGCATCATCATCTCCGTGACCGCACGCGTATCGTTGACTGGCTTCGTATTGGGCATGGCACACACGTGCGCAAACCCGCCAGCAGCTGCGGCAGCGAGCCCGGTGGCGATCTCTTCCTTGTACTCTTGACCCGGCTCACGAAAGTGGGCGTGCAGATCGACGAACGCTGGAAGCAACCAGCGTTTGGATCCGTCTATTACCCGCGCGCGCTCGGAACGTTGCGCGGCCTCGGCCACGTTTGGGCCAAGTTGGGCGATACGACCCCGTTCGAGAACCACATCGAGAATCGCATCGAGCCCAGAGGCAGGGTCGATGGTTCGCACATTCTTGACGACGACGAGCTCAGCTAAAGCCACGGCGCCGCTGCATAGCACGTCGATCGCGGATGGGGGCCCTTCGATTGGCGTTCGTCCGACGCCATGGCCAAAGCTGGAAATTGGCTTATACGCCTACTCGCCGGCCAAGCTCTCCAAGGAGTCCTTTCCTGTGGGGCATTCCGTTGGTAGCGTACGCTCACATTCCATGGCCGACGACAAACCCGAACCAGGTCAACCCAGCGCTTCCTCACCGCGTGCCGCGGCGGGACCGAGTTCGCCGCCACCCTTGGTTCGAAAGAAGTCCATTGCCGCAGGAGCGCCGACACCGCCTCCGCCGCCAGTTCGACCGTCAGGACCAGCCCCGCACATACGCAGCGTACCCCCGCCACCTCCGCGGCGCGGCGGTACCGCCACGACGTCTCTCGCGCCTCCTACAACTCAGGAACCCGCCGGCAGTGCGCCACTGCGGGC
>JBLNFG010000035.1:0-2859 GCA_050263495.1 Myxococcales bacterium
CGGGCTATCCGGGCGATCAAGAGGTGCGCCATGCACTTCGATGCAGGCTGCCGGAATACATGATTCCGTCCGCGGTAGTGACATTACCGCACTTTCCTTTTACCCCTAGCGGGAAGCTCGACCGAAAGGCGCTGAGCGAAGGTTCGCTGAGCGAAGGCGTAGTAACGCCCGCGTCCGCTGCACAATTCGATGCACCGAAGGATCGGCTCGAGGAGCAGTTGCTTGGGATCTGGCGACACGTGCTACCACGGGTCGACTCCAACGTGAGCGCCAACTTCTTCGATCTCGGTGGCCACTCTTTGTTGGCAGTTCAGATCTTCAACCACATCCAGCTTGCCTTTGGGGTTCGGCTTCCGCTGGCCACCTTGTTCGAGTGCCCCACCATACGCCAACTGGCTGAGCGTATTCGAGCGCAACTCGCTCCAGACGCGGCGCCGACCCAAGCACGCTGGACCACCCTTGTGCCGATGCGAACGCAAGGCAGTTTGCCTCCGTTCTTCTGCGTCGCTGGTTTGGGAGGCAATACACTCAATCTACGCTTCTTGGGGGATCACCTCGGTGAGAACCAACCGTTCTATGGCTTGCAACATCGAGGTGTAGACGGCGTGCTCGTTCCCCACAGCACGATCGAAGAGATGGCACGCGAGTTCGTTGCGGAAATCGTCGCGCTCCGACCCGAAGGTCCGTACTACATTGCCGGCTACTCCACAGGCGGTCTTGCGGCATACGAGATTTGCCAGCAATTGATCGCCCGCGGTGCGGCGGTGGGTCTGTTGATTTTGCTCGATACGTTCAACCCCGCGACGCTGAACTGGTCACTCCGAGCGCGCGTCGGTGAGCATTGGAAGAAGGTCCGATCCGAGGGCGTCGATTACGTCTTGGAGCGCTCGGTAGCCCACGTCCGTCGCAGGTTGGAGAACACGCGGCGGAGGATCCGCGCTCACCTTGCGAATCAGAATCGATTCGAGTACCGAATGGATGCGGTCGTCGAGGCAACCCTTGCCGCTGAGCCCAATTACGTGGCGCGCCCCATCGACGCCGACGTGCTCTTAGTCCAAGCGGTGCAAGCCGCGCCGGCGTTGGCAGGCATTGGATACCCACCGCACGAGTCCAATGGTTGGCGCAGTTTGGTTTGCGGCAAGCTAGATATCGTCCCCATCGAGTGTCACCACCTCGACCTCGTTTCGCCCCGTGTGGCGCCCACAGCGGCAGCGGCGATCCGCACGGCCTTGAGCGGAGCACGCGGTGACAAGAAGGAATCAGCCGGGTGAAGCTCGACGGCCAACCGGAATTGATCGATGGCCCGCGGTTGGGCAGATACGACGCCGAGCATTCTGCACATGCAAGTGGCCTTCCAAGGGTTCTTTTTCGGCGGAAGCGACGGAGACTCCGACGGTGATGCGTGTCAACGGCTGAACGCTCGCAGGCGTCACCCGGCTGGATCCGAATCTATGCCGATGGCCAGTGGCGGGCACATTGACGCGGGTCGAGGCGGATGGAACGAGCCACGAACTGGTTTTTTCGGCTAGCTGCGGCGCAGCCCCTCTCGATGGCGCATCGATCGATCTGAACGCACAGCGCGGCAAACCGTCGCACACCAAGCAGGCAAAGGCAATTGCATGCAGTGACGTCCCAACTGCGCGAGCAGCCGTGCTCACGTTCGAGCTGCTTGGCGGCGGAGCGCTACGGTAGCCATCACAGGCTCGGAGGTGCTGGCCTTCATCGACACACCGGCACATCATCGCGACACGCGCGTTGTGTCGATGTGTTTGCTCGACTGTGACGCTGTCGAAACTCCTACACGAACGCATCAGAGCCACCGTCCTTGCTCTTGCGCCAAGAAGCAAACCAATGCTCCGAGCCCTGGTCACAGCTATTTCGCCATTCCATGCAATGCGTAAGCAGCTCGCGTTTCGTTGAGCACGAGTCTCTCAATCGACTTGAATAGCTCACCGGCGCACTGGCATGAGCCTTGCGTAACGGGCGCAGCTCGCGTAGTCAGGTTGAGCTCAAAGCGCTGAGCGCGTTCGGAATCTCGGAGCGCGCACGTTCTGGCAAGCGCGGTGTTGTTCACATCGCTGCTGGCATTTGGGGTTGGATAGGTACTGCCTCGCGAGCCTACTAACAAGCGAGACCAATATGAAACTGAGCAGATATGGCTACGCGAATTTGTTCTTGATGATCGCACTCACAGCTGGTTGCTCCTCATCCTCGGAGCTGGCTCCCACGGATACTGACCCGGATAGTCGTCTAGAGGTGAGGGGCGGCTATGTGTTTCTTGAGGGTGACATTAATCTGGGTCCCGCAAACGATGGTGCTGGCAAGAGGATGCAGAGCGCGGGTCTCTTCGACAGGACTCGTCGCTTCCAAGGAACCAGCGTACAGTTTCCCACCTATAGCGGCGGTCCGTGGACAGACGGCATTGTGCCGTGGAGATTTGATGGCAGTGTATCGGCAGGCAAGCAAGCTGACTTCCGTGCTGCTGTTGCGCACTACCACCAGCACACCTCTATTCAGTGGGTTGAGGTGGGCAATACATATAGCGGCGATCACGTATTGGTGAAGGGTGACGACACATCGGACCTCGGTTGCTGGTCCTACTTGGGTAAGCACGGGACTGGCGCTCAAGAGCTTCAGGTTGGACGCCCCAGCAATTGCGCCTTCGGGAACATGATTCACGAGATGGGTCACACGCTAGGATTCATCCACGAGCACCAAAGACCCGATAGGGATTCCTTCGTGACTGTCAATAAGACTGGAGAAAACTACGACAAAGAGACCAATGCAAGCGTGTCGCTGTTTGGGAACTACGATATGTCCTCAATCATGCATTACTGCCAAGACATTACCGTGAAAGGA
>JBLNFG010000036.1:0-4134 GCA_050263495.1 Myxococcales bacterium
CCGCACGCGGCTACATCTCTCAATACTCCGCCCACTTCGGGCGCGCAGAGCGGCGATTTGTCGCCGGAGCAGCGACCCGCTCCGGCAATGAACACCGTCGATACTTCCGTGTTTCTGGCCACGGTCCAGGTTTCGGCAGATGCCGCGCTGCTCCCGTCGCAATTGCGGCTCACGCTGCGCGCAGAGGACGGCCCCTTCGGCGAGTTGACGCGCCGAGGGCTTGCGGCAAACGTGCACGACCGTACGCTCTTGGTTCGAGTGCCAGAGGCCTATCCGACGAGCAACGATGGGACGAGCGATCGTTACCGACAGTGCAGCTACGTGCTGGACTGCGACAGCGCTTCGGTTGCTGCTTTGGGTAAAGAGCAACTCGCAGCCAACCCCAGCGTTGGTGATTTGGTCTCCTTCGTGGCGCGCTACATCTCGTCGAAGTCGCTCTCTAGAGGTTTTGATGTGGCTAGCGAGGTCGCGACGAGTGCGGAGGGTGATTGCTCGGAGCATGCGGTGCTGCTCGCGGCACTGGCGCGCCGCTACCGCTACGCAGCCCGGGTCGTGTTCGGGATAGCGGTGCTTCGATTCGAAGGGCGCTTACCGCTGCTGGTTGGCCATGCCTGGGTCGAGATCCATGACAACAATCAGTGGCTGGTTGCAGACGCCGCCCTCGCGGGCCTGCAGCAGCAATCAATGCCAGGATTTTTGCAGCTTCACTACCTGCCAGTATCCGTGCTGGAACACGAGGGCGTCGCGTTCAAAGCGAAGCTCCTCAGCACGCCCGGTGTCTTCAATATCGAGCGAGCCGCGAGCGCCGAGGTGCGCAGGTAATCGATAGTCGCGCCCACCGACGCTGGGACTCGCAGCGGCAGAAGTTAAGACGATGGTACGAGTGTCCGTTGTCGCCGTTTCGCCTACATCGATACGCGTCGCCAGGTCCCGATTGACCGCACCTGGAATCGCGGTTTAGCCTGCCAAGCGCATCGAATGTGTAGCGCAGACGCGTCTCGATTGGGCCAAGCCGACTTCCGCCATCGCTCGGGAGAAAATGTGGAAGGTGAGTCATTTTCTCGGCCACCAAGTCTGCCGTTATCGATGTTAGGCAGCAAGCGCGATGAGTTTCGATAGTATCAAGCATCGACTGTTCGCGGGACGCCCCTTGGTCCTCGACGCAGATACTGGGGCAAGCTTTCGCGCGCGACGGGTCGAACTCGACGCACCGGGCGCGCTTGGAATGATGTTGCGAAGGACGCCGGACGAAGTCTTGCGCCATTACCGCGCTGAGATTCGAAGTCGAGTCGACGTCTTGAGCGCGCTCACGGTCGACACCACGCCGCGCTCACTGGCTGAGGTGGGTATGCAGCACCGCGCCGCACTATTGACGGGGCTTGCTGTCGAGTTGGCGCATGAAGCTGCTAGTGAAGCTGTGAGACCTGTAGCCGTGGCGGGAGTCTTGGGAGGCGAGCGCGTCGCGCCACTCGCCGCGGACCGATTGCATTCCGAGTACTCTGAGCATGCCGATCGGCTCGCTGCGGCAGGGTGCGAGGTGCTGATTGCGCGTGGGCAAGGTTCGCGACTAAGCCTGATGGCTGCGACGGTCGCCGCCGCAAGTACTGAGCGACCCACTTGGTCCGTCATCGAGTGTCTTCCAAACGGAGAGTTTATCACTGGGGGAGCCGTGGGCCCCCTGATCGAGGCGTTGCAGGACGCTGGCGCGAGCGTCGTCCTATTCGAAGTAACGTCGATCGATTCCGGCATTCAACTGCTGGAACGGGCACGCGGTGTCGTTTCCGCTGAAGGCATGGTGGCCGGAGTGTTACTCGCCGCTAGTTCGCTGAGTGTCCGTGGCTTCCCGGATTGCAGCTGCGATCCAGTGCCGTGGGCGCAGCGTTGCCTCGAGCTCGATCTGAACGGCGCTCGGGTAATTGGCGGCGGAGCGGGAACAACCGAGTCGAATACTGCAGCAATCGCTGCGGCGCTCCGCGAGCAGCATCCGTCGATGCCTTACTTGCGTTCCGATACGGAACTCGATCGCAGTCCGCCTGGGCTATAGATCGCGCAAATAGCCATCGCGTAGCAGCCGCTCCGGTGAACAGTGCGCGGTGAGGTGAGCTGCGAGCAGTGAGCGGTGAGCCGGGATCGGGCGAGTGCTCTGTGGGCTCATCCTTTGGGGCGGGTTGATGCTGACTCTGCTCGAAGTCACACCCAGGACTGAGTACCTATTTTGCTACCGACTACGCTGGCTTGAGGGACATGTGCCAAGGCGCCGGGAACAAGCCGTTGAGCGTCGCTGTTACGGGGCACTATGAGCGAAGGTCAAAGGGTCCGGATTGGGTCATACTTCCCCGAGGTCATCAACGGCGCGCCAAGGATCCTGTGCCGGGCAGGAGGCCTATTCAGATCCCTGCCTCTGGCGCAGGCCCGATTGGAGCCTTACGAATCAGTGGTGCAGCCATGACAGAATTCGCCTTTCCAGCAGCCGCGCGCACTTTCGAAGAGCAGCCGATCACGTACTCTGATCTGGCGGTCCCCTTTGCCTCAGCCGAGAAATCTCGGGACCAAATCCGAATCGGCGTCGAGGCAGAGAAATTCGGGATCTTGCTGCCCAGTTGCACGCCTGTCCCCTATGAGGGCGAACGCAGCATCTTGGCAATCCTTGCAAGGCTCAAAGATCAGGGCTTTGCCGAGCAACGCGAGAAGCCGGGTGGCCCCATCGTTGCGCTGACGCGGGACCGGGCATCCGTCACTTTGGAGCCTGGTGCTCAACTCGAACTCAGCGGTGCTCCGCACGAAACCTTGCACGCAGCTAGCCAGGAGATGGAACGTCACCATGCTGATCTCTCCGCGATTTCTGCCGATCTCGGCATCGCTTGGTGTTCCGTCGGTTTCCACCCCTTAGCCAAGCAGGCCGAGTTACCGTGGGTACCGAAGATTCGCTACTCCATCATGCGCGAGTATTTGCCGACGCTCGGCAATGGAGCTCTTGACATGATGCGTCGCACCGCCACCGTGCAAGCGAACTTCGACTACGAGAGCGAAGCGGACGCGATGCGCAAGCTACGCCTCATGCTTCGTCTTTCGCCGCTGGTGCATGCAATGACCACGAACTCGCCCCTCTATGAGGGCAGGTTAGAGCCGAGTAATAGCCTGCGCGGGGATGTCTGGACGCGCATGGACAAAGCCCGCTCCGGCCTGCTCGAACGGCTGTGGTCCGATCGGGAACTCGATTATGGCGACTACATCGAGTGGGCACTCGACGCGGGGATGTTCCTTTTCAAGCGCCACGACGAGGTGGTTGCAAACACAGGGCAATCGTTCCGCGACTTCTTGCGCCGAGGCTTCCAGGGTAATCGCGCCACGTTGAGTGACTGGAAACTGCACCTCAACACGTTGTTCCCAGAGGTTCGGCTCAAGAACACCCTTGAAGCGCGCTGCTCAGACGCACAACCGCTAGACACGAGAATGTCCGTTCCGGCGCTCTGGACCGGGCTAATCTACGATGCACGTGCGCTCGAACGCGCCGAAGCGCTCGCAGCTCGTTACAGTTACGCCGATGTGGAGCGAGCACGACCGTTGCTGATTGCTGAGGGGCTCCGCGCCAAGCTCGCAGGTCACGGCGTCACGGATCTCGCTGCAGAGCTTCTCGAGATCGCACGCGGCGGATTGGTTACACGCGCGCGCAAGAATGCTGCGGGTCAGGACGAATCCGTGCACCTTAAGCCCCTGGCAGATTTGGTTTTGCACGGCGAGACGCCAGCGGATCGGTTGCGCCGACGGCTGTACGCATTGCCGTCGTTTGGGCCACGCGAGATCGTCGAAGCTACCCGAATTGCGTAGGACGGCTCTTCGCAGTGCCCGTCTTTTGCCTTCCGGGACTACGCGCGAGTGCGAACGCCACATGCGCGGCTATGCAGCCCTGAGACATCGCCTGATTGGGATTGCACAGGAAGAGCGTCTTCCTGTGCCATTGGCTCTGTTTCATCGGACCGCCGCGAAACGGTGGCGTGATCCTTCTCGCTAGAAGATTGAGAGGATTCTCAGACTGCAACCTTCAGCCGAACTCGTTCAGTACTGCACGAACGGCGAAGGCATGAACAGCAGAATGAACAAGACTAGGGTAGCGACCGCGATGCCGCGGCGGGT
>JBLNFG010000037.1:0-3001 GCA_050263495.1 Myxococcales bacterium
TGCCCCGGGGGCGAATTCACTGGCGGTGCCAGCAACGGTGAATACCCGCGTGACACCACTTGGTTGCCAGCCGCACCCTGGTCAACACTTGAGGGAGTGGGCACTGCGCGTTGAACAGGAGCATCCAGTGGGTAAGCCGCGGTGCGAGCTTGCGGATACGACGGAGCCCTGTCTGCGGGATGGGTTGTCGTTGCGGGTACATCGCTCGGATAGATCGGTGCGGAGCGATTCGTCGCGTGGACTGAAGTCGGATTTCTCGATGCAGTTTGGGCAGGCGCCTGATAGGCCGGTGCCCTTTGGGGAGGTAGGTACGCTGAAAGTGCATCGGTCGCTGAAGCAGATTCGGGCCCAGCTTGACCCGATATTGAATAGCCCGTCATCCCTTGGGCATCACGATGCACGTTGTAGACTGCAGTTGGATATGCCGGAGTGAGATCCTCGTCGTTGATCAGGTCACCGAGTTTTCGCCATTCAGTTGCACCGTCTTCAAGCACCTCGGTGTCAGCGCTGATCAAATCGCGTTGATACGCCTCATCCAACTGCTCCAGAGTCACAGCTCGAACACCACCGTTCGGCAATCGCACGAGCCACATTCCCCCTTCGCCGTCGGTTTCGTGTCTTGCTTCGTAGTTTGTCATGATGCTTCCGGTGCCAGAGGGACGGCCACTCTCCAGGGCGTAGTGGGGACCGTCGGCGAACCATGCGAGCCCCTATGGGTCGGGCTAAGCGGCTGGAACCCATTCTGGCGCGGCTTGCGTCCATGAGCGATCCGCGAGGTCTGATTGGACTAATTGCGAGTCTTGATTCGACGAGACAAAGCCGAAACCCAAGGTCCTGGGTTGCGGAAAGCTAACCAGAGCATCACCGCACGCCTTGATTGGCTCCCTCAAGGCAGAAACGTCCGCAGCCGCAGCCGTTCTCGCTCAGTTCTTCGCACGTTTGCGGTGCTTCGTCAACCACCGTCCCTCGATCCGGAACAGCCCAAGACGAGCCTAAACTGACCCGTATCAACGGCTACATTGAACCCCTTCTTCACAATTGAAGGATACCCGAACCAACGCCGATCTCTTGGATCGCTCAACGCAATATTTGTATGACGAACTGAGCATTCCGCGAATCAGTCGACAAAACGACACCAGTCTGCTCGAGCCACGCCCCATTTCTGCAGAGAGTGCTTCTCGACGTCACTCACCACGTCATCCCGCGCGGCGCACCGCTTGCGTTCTCTTCCTTTGCAGGGCTCCTCCCCCGACTAGAGAGGCCGACGCGAGCCACCCCGACGCGAGTCCGACCGACGGACTTTGGTGGGACAACGCACCTTGGCGTCGAGCGCAGCGCGTACTTTGGCGTCGAGCGCAGCGCGTACTTTGGCGTCGAACGGTACTCTGGCGTCGAACGGTACTCTGGCGTCGAACGCCGTTCGTCTCAGTGCCTCATCCCTTGCTGCCCACCACCGCACTCGCAGAGCGAGTGCTTGCTCCTCCCAAATCCGCGCTGCACGCGAATGGGAGGAGCCTTCACGGGTCGGTCTTTCCCAGATTGCAGCGGCGCGTCAGGCGGCTCGACGCAACGGAACACCGACGAGTGATCACGCCGCTGCGGCGGACGTGATTCGCGGCCGCGAGTCTACCCGACTCTCCCCAGGCACGGGCAGCGCGCCCGGCGCGCGAAGCGTCAACTCACCGGAGCGCGCGGCAGCGGCAGGGCGCGTGCCAGCATGATTTGGCACGCGAGCATGCGTTCGATTTATCCGGTGACCCTTCCGCTACAGATACATGGTTAGCCGAACACCCATCTGGCGCGGAGCGCTGAAAAACCGCTGATTTTGGCCGGCTTGCGCTATGAGCGAGGTCATGTAAGTGACGTTCGTCACGTTGTCGACGAATGCATCGAGGCGCATGTCCTTCGCTCCGAGCCCAACCTGCCGCGACGTCGAAGCGCGTATAGCTGGGATTCACGTCGCTCAGTATGGGGGCAAAATTCTAGAACGGGTACTGAAGTAATGCCGAGCGGATAGGTCAGCACAGAGTATGCTGGCAGCTGTGCGACTGACGGATAAGAACGCTGCGGTGTAAAAGGGGCACCACTCCCTGGTTCAGCGGCTTGAGACGTAGCTGCGTAGCACCAAACCAACATATTGAGCGCAGCGGACGCGTAACGTCCGTGTGATACTCGATGGTAAACCGCATTCGGGGACATCTATCCTCCTCATGGTTCTTCGTGTCAGAAGCAGTCGCTCACGCTCACCGAGTGCACTCACGAAAGGTGCGCATACCCAAACTGTGCGTTTAGGTACTCGTGTGATCGCCTGCCGAATGGAATTGCCGGCGTGGCTACGCGTTCTGACAAGAACAAATCTGCCGTGCCTCTTTAGCCGAAAAGAAGCGCGCCGCGGCGGCGGATTGATGCAATCGACATGCCCTCTCCTCTGTCCTGATGGGTTGGCAACCCAACCATACCCATTGCCCCCACTGTACTCGCCTTCGAGCGTCTACGAGGCTCAGGTGTTCCTCACCTCAGCATCGGAACGCCCGCTGCCGGAACCCAGGCGAATACCGCAAGGTTGCGCTCGTGGTTCTCATACTCCAGCGCCACCTTCGCCCTCGACCATACTCGCGAAGCACAGATGGATTCTGCTCGGTGGATACGCAATTGTCCGTAACGTCCGAGAGCGAGTGACGTTTGCACCTGCCTTGGACCCACCCGGATCGGCAACGGCTTTGTCGCCGGCGCACAGGTCACGGGGTCACTCACTCCATCCCTTTCCGGCGTTCGTCACACTCGCGCGCGCCTCCAGGATGCCCCAAACGGAACCCACAGATGGGAGCGTAGTTAGAACGCCGAACGGTTTGAAATCGCGACTACAAGCGACAAACCTCTCGCTGCGCAAGGCGGCCCCGTCGCTGCGCTCCTCAAAGTTGTGATGATGCCCCCATCCGCCCGGACGCGCGCTGCGCGCGACGCCCGGTCGACTTTCCCCCAAAGCCATGCTCGCGCTGCG
>JBLNFG010000038.1:0-8803 GCA_050263495.1 Myxococcales bacterium
GCGCCCAAACCCGAATTCGCTGCGCGAATTCCTAGTACCCCTCACCCCGGTAGCACTCATCACTTCAAAAGATTCGGGGTACTAGTGCCGCTGTAGCGCCGGAAGTTGTTGTGACTCCACGGCGGCACTAGGCGGACGCGCGGCGGACGCGGGGTTCGGGGTGAAACCCCGAGAAAACGAGGAGGGCCGCGGCGGCGTAGCCGCCCCGCGCAGCGGCGCCAAAAGGCGGCCAGACTTTTGGCGGGCGGCACTAATCGGCGACCTACGCGCACCGCGTCACGGCAAAGGCTTGTTTCGATAGATGACAACCTCGACCCAGCAGCCCAGACTCTAGGTTAGCCAAGCCCACTGGTGGTCGACGAGCAATGGGTCGTGTGGACCGAGCTAACGCGTCAAGTAGGACTGCTGGGTCGGGGCAAATCATCGGAGTCCCGGAGTGCACTACGCCCAGCTACGCTGAGTTTCGTGCACTTCGGGAGGACGGGTGTGTCAGCGAACGCTGGAACGCTCGTTCAGACTCACAGTGCCATGATTGGTCACCACGAATCCGCCGGAACACAGCTCGAAACACCCACCGCAGGCGGCGCACTCTTGGGCCTTGCCGGGAACGAAGGAGACCTTGCGATCCACGCCGCGCCCTTCGTAGAACAGCACGTTCTTGTGCGCGACTTCGCGGCAGTAGTTGACACACAAGCCACACAGATTGCAGTCACCGCGCTTGGCCTCGAAGCGCGATTTAGTAATGCCATAGCGCTCGGCCAAGTGTAGGGCGGTTGGGTAGACCAACTCGACCAACAGCTTGCGGTGCTTCTCGATCTCCGGCGTACTGGTACGCACCGAGATGCCAGCCTCGACTGGGTATGCACAGGAGGCAACCAGTCGCTTCCGCTTGCCCTTGACCACTTCCACCATACACATCCGGCAGGTGCCGTGCGGCTTGGTCTCTTCGTTGTGGCAAAGGGTGGGAATGTCTGCTCCGGCTTTCCGGGCAACGTCGAGCAAGCTCGCCCCTTCTTCAGCTTGGACGCTTTGGCCGTCAATTTCCAAAGTGATTTGGGTCATGATTGTCTCCTTGCTCAAACTGCCCGTTGGCGAACGCTAGTGACTTCCTCGTTGTACGGCGCAATGCCGTCGCGCTTCTCGATCGCGCGCGACTTCGGCGGGCAAAGCGTCAGACAATTACCGCATTTGACGCATGCCACTTGATCAATGGTATGCGTCTTCTTGGGCTCACCGTGAATCGCGTCGGCGGGACAATTCTTACGGCAGAGGGAGCAACCGTTGCATCGTTCAGCGTCGATAGCGTAGTGAAGCAGGTTCATGCACGCGAGTGACGGGCACTTCTTGTCGCGAATATGCGCATCGAACTCGGCTCGGAAGTGCTTGATCGCGCTTCTGACCGGATACGGCGCGCTGGTTCCGAGCGCGCACAGGGAGGTGGCTTCCATCGTGTCGCACAGCTCCTCGAGGAATTCCACGTCGCCTTCACGGCCCTGCCCGTCGACGATCCGGTTGAGAACGTGCAGCATCTCGCGCAGACCTTCACGACACGGTAGGCACTGACCGCAGGACTCATGGGCAAGAAAGTCCACATAGAAGCGAGCCGCATCGACCATGCAGCTGTCCTCGTCCATGACGATCATGCCGCCCGAGCCCATCATCGAGCCCGCATTCCAGAGCTCATCGAAGTCTACGGGCAAGTCGAGCTTGTCTTCAGGCAGGAAGCCACCGGAGGGGCCACCCGTTTGTACCGCCTTGAAGCGCTTGTTGTTCGGGATGCCTCCGCCAATATCGTAGATGATCTGGCGCAGTGACATTCCCATCGGAACCTCGACCAAGCCGCTGTTCTGTACCTTGCCGACCAAGGAGAACACCTTGGTGCCCGTGCTCGCCTTGGTTCCAATACCCGCGAACCATTCCGCACCCTGGTTGATGATGTGGCGGATGTTGGCCCAGGTCTCGACGTTATTCAGGCAGCTCGGACGCTCCCAGAGACCACTCACTGAGGTGTGAATGTACTTCGGGCGCGGCTGCCCTACACGACCTTCAATCGCCGTCATGAGTGCGCTCGACTCGCCGGAGACGAACGCGCCCGCGCCGCGGTGCACGTCGATGTCGAAGTCGAAACCAGAACCTAGAATGTTCTTCCCGAGCAAGCCAAGGTCGCGTGCCTGCTTGATGGCGAGCAACGTATTCTCGACCGCAAGCGGGTACTCCTGACGCACGTAGATGTAACCCTGATGCGAGCCAATGGCGATCGCGCCGATCGCCAAGCCCTCGAGAATGCTGTGCGGGTTACCTTCGAGGAGACTGCGATCCATGTACGCGCCGGGATCGCCTTCGTCGGCGTTGACCAACACGTACTTGATATCGCCCGGTGCGTTGCGGGTGGTTTCCCACTTTCGACCAGTGGCAAAGCCACCGCCGCCGCGGCCGCGCAACCCGGAACGCTTGACCACATCGACGATCTCCTCCGGCTTCATGTGGAACAGCGCCTTTTCTAGGGCTGAATATCCACCGATCGCGAGGTAATCGCTGATGCTACGCGGATCGATCTGGGTATTGGCGTCCAGCAACAGTCGCTGTTGTCCACTGTAGAACGGAACCTGGCTCAGCGATTGCGTGCTCTCGCCGTGTGAGTTCTTGACCATGAGCCGCTCAATTGGCTGGCCCGCGGCAACGCTCTTCGCGACGATTTCATCGGCATCCGCTGCCTTGACGCCCACGTAGAAGTACTCGTTGGGAGAAACGACCACGATTGGGCCACGCTCGCACAGGCCAAAGCAGCCCGTTTCGCGAACTTCCACAGTGTCCGCGAGGTTGTGCCGCGCAACCGCTTCCTTGAGCGCATTGATGCAGCCGGATGCCTTGGCAGCGCGGCAACCGGTGCCGCCACAGACGCTGATTCTCTTGACCTTGGCTTCACGCTCGTCGTGCGCCTTACGTCGCAGCGCAACGAGCGCTTCGGGATTTGCTAATCTGGCCATTTCAGTTCTCTCCCTCTGCCGGTGCGTCCTTCTCACACGCATCGAAGATCTTCTTCAGTTCCCGCATCGATGGGTTGCCGTAATAGGCGCTATCTACCTTCACCACCGGTGCCAAAGCGCAACAGCCGAGGCAATGTACTTCCTTGAAAGTAAAGCGAAGGTCCGAATCCGTCTCTCCGGGCTTGATCCCGAGCAGAGCCGAAATGGTGACCGAGAGTTCGGGAGCGCGGCGGACGTGGCAGGCCGTGCCCATGCAAACCTGCACTTCGTGACGCCCCTGCGGTTTGAGGCTGAAGGCCTCGTAGAACGTCGCGACCTCGAGAATGCGGCCGAGTGGAATCCCCAAACGACGCGACGCCCAGGTCAACATGTGCGTGGGCAGCCAATTCTTCTTGGCTTGGATGTCGAGCAGAATCTGGATCAAAGCGGAGCGCTTGCTCTCGTGTCGAGTGATGATCTCGTCCACGATGTGCAAGTCCGCAACGAACTCGTGCAGCGTCTTGCCCTTCTTCTGGGCGATGCCGAGTTGGCGAGCGTGATAGCTGGCTTGGGTTTCAAGTGCTCGAATTTCGTCAGCCAGAGCAGTCGGCGTCCCACCGAGTTCGGCGTACTCTTCCGCGGCTTCTAGGCTCTTGAGCAGTGCGTCCGTTTGGCTCTTCTCGACCTTGGTCGCCGTAACGTGGGGCTTGACGGATACATGCGGTACCGGCATGTATGAACCCCAGTGGCTGATACCGCGCTGAACGGTGTCGAGCAGCTGAGTGGTCTCGAACGGCTTGGTGAGAAACTCGAAGGCTCCGAGCTTCATCGAGTCCACCGCGCTCTGCACCGAGGCGTAGCCGGTAATAACAATGGGGACGATCCGCGGATCGATTTCCTTGAGGCGCTTTAGGACATCGATGCCCGCAACGCCAGGCATACGCAAGTCGAGCAGCGCGACACGCGGCTTCACGCGTGCGAGCAGCTCGAGCCCCAATGTGCCATTGGCGGCAGTTTCAATGCGGAGCCCCTCGCTTTCGAGCGCCATCCGGCAGCCCTCGCGAATCGTTTCTTCGTCGTCGACGACGACCACATCGACCTCTGTTAGGGGCGACGCTTGGAGACTTGGCATATTTCACCTCGTTGCGAGCCGACTGCCCGCGAGGGCGCCCTAAGCAAGGTGCGGGCCAACGTCCCCGAACGCTGCGAGCTCGTACGATGCAGCGGAAGATCTGGGGACTGGCTTCGATCAGACTCGAAGGGTACCGCTGCGTCGCGATACAAATCGTACCGCCAAGGGGTGAAATGTATCGCGTGGGGTTGTCGACGGGATCAGGTGAAGTGCCGTCTACGAGCCTGCATGCGAGTGATCTGTAGCTGTACCGACGCAGCGTGTCCAGGGCAATCTGCGCAGTTTCTGCCGATTGGGCCGTAATGGCACTAAAATCTGTCGCACACCGATTGCGCACCTTGGATACCCAGTCCGAATGACACCGCGGCCGAGATCGGTGAGCCATCACCACCGCGCAGAGCCGAAAGGTCGCCGAAGTCAGACGCGTGCTTACGTCGAACTCGTGCTCATGCCATAGCGCTTGAGCTTCTCACGCAAGGTCTTGCGATTGATCCCCAGAAACTCGGCAGTCCGATTCAACTGGCCGCCAAAGCGTTCGAGGGCTGCACGAATTTCGCGCTTCTCGACTTCCACCAGGTGCCCTGCCCCTCCCTCGCTCGCCGTGTCGAGCGACTGAGGCACCTCGGAGTCGACCGTAGCAGCCGTTGGCACCGGTCGAAAGAACATCAGGTCGCTGGCCTCGATCAGGGGTGGCTCGGCCATGACCAGAGCGCGCTCCACCGCATTCTCAAGTTCACGCACGTTGCCGGGCCACTCGTACTCTTCCAGCAAAGCCAGTGCTTCATCCGAGAAACCTTGAATGGCGCGATTGCGATGCGGGCCGTGCTTCTGGAGGAAATGAAGCGCGAGCGGCACGATGTCTTCTCGCCTCTCGCCTAGACGCGGTAGGTGGATCGGGATAACGCTCAGACGATAGAATAGGTCCTCACGAAAACGTCCAGCGCGCATGTCTTCCACCAAGTCGCTGTTGGTGGCGGCCACGATCCGCACATCGAGTTTGACTCGCTGCGCCCCGCCGATCTTCATCACTTCACGTTCTTGAATGACGCGCAACAGCTTCGCCTGCATGTCGAGCCCGATGTTGCCGATCTCATCCAAAAAAATCGTACCGCCGTTGGCTAGCTCGAATTTTCCGGTCGTTGCTTCCACCGCGCCTGAGTAAGCACCACGCACGTGTCCGAATAACTCGTTCTCGAACAGGCCTTCGACCAACGCACCACAGTCCACCGCGATGAAGGGACGATCACGCCGCGGACTGCCATTGTGAATGGCTCGCGCCGCGAGTTCCTTGCCAACGCCTGTCTTGCCGAAGATGAGCACCGTCGCGTCCGTCGGTGCGGCCCTGCGGATCAGTCGCCCTACCTCCTGCATGGCTTTCGAGTCGCCGATCATGGCGCCCTCGCCAATGCGCTCTTTGAGCGCCAGCCTCAGGGCGGCATTGTCGAAGGCCAAGCGCCGACGCTCGACGGCGCGTTTGACGACGACATTGAGCATATCGACCGAGAATGGCTTCGGCAGATAGTCGTATGCACCCGCTCGGATCGCTTCCACGGCTGACTCGATGGTCGCATATCCAGTGATCATGATCACCTGAGTGTCCGGCGTCTCTTGACGCAGACGGGACAAAACGGTCATGCCGCCGATCTCCGGCATCTTAAGATCGACAATGACGACGTCGAACGCTTCGTCTCGCGCAAGCTCGAGGCCTTCCCGACCATTCTTTGCGCATCGAACATGATAACCTTCGAGCTCGAGGCTCTGGCTGCAACCGAGCCGGATCGACTCGTCATCGTCGATGACTAATACACTTACCGCTGGACCACTCATGACGTTCTACTTCGCTGATCCAATCCCGCACGGTCCATTCTGCCTCGAGAGCTCGACTCCACTTAGTGCGTCACTCATTGCGGTCCCCCCGAGCAGGCAAGCGAATGAAGAAGCTGGTGCCATTGCCGACGCTGCTCTCAGCCCAGATCGTACCGTTGTGACTCTCGATGATGCTCCTACTGATCGAAAGCCCTAGACCCGTCCCACGACCGACCTCTTTGGTCGTGAAGAACGGTTCGAATAGACGTTCCAGGTTCTCAGGCAAGATTCCGTGGCCAGAATCGGAGATCTCGAGTTGGGATTCGCTGCCGTCCTCGACGGTCCGGGTCACGATCGAGAGTGTCCCCTTGCCTTCCATCGCTTCCGCAGCGTTGACGACGAGGTTCAACACCACCTGTTGTAGTTGCGCCGGATCGACCCAACACTCCGGCTTGGGCTCCGCATACTCCTTCACCAACTCGATGTTGTGAAAGAGTGATTGATTGGTGACGAGTTGGAGCGTGCGCTCTACCACTTCTTCGAGGACCGCCTGCTCACGTTTGGGTTCGCGCGGCCGGGCAAAGTCGAGCAGCCCCTGTACGATCTTCTGGCAACGTTTGGCCTCGTTGCAGATCCGTTCGATTGCGTTGCGGTCTGGATCTTCGGGCGCCGCCTTCTTCAAGAGCAGACTCGAGAACAGAAGAATCCCGCCGAGCGGGTTGTTGATCTCGTGTGCAACACCTGCACTGAGCCGCCCGATCATCGCGAGCCGTTCGGATTTTCCGAGCTGCTGCTCGGTGTGAAACTTCAGCTGCAGTTCACGCTCGCGCAACGCCCTAGCCATGGCATGCAATCCACTTCCAAGTTCGATCAGCTCAGTGGGTGTCCGCGTGAAGGGTTGCATGCGGACCTCTAGATTGCCTTGTGCGTAGCAGCGCATCATGCGTGCGAGTTCTTGAACCGGATAAAGCACGCGGTGGCCAACCAGGTTGGCCAAGATGAATGCCACAACCGATCCGGCCAAGACGATTCCGATGAAGATGGCCAGGGCTTCGTTGCGCGGGACCGTATAGTTGCGCTCTGGAACGCCGAGAGAAAGAACCCCCACCGGCTTGCCGTGGAAGTCGTGAATCGGCTCGTACGCGGTGAAGTACACGTCTCCGAGAACGATTGCCCGATCGACCAGCGGCAGATTCTGCTCGAGTACGTGCTTTCTCACCACGGGGTCGACAGTCGTACCGACAGCGCGTTCACCATTACGCATGCGGATGCTGGTCGCAACCCGGACGTCTCCGAGGCAAAGGCTGGCACCGCCGGTGGCGCGTCCCTTGCTCGCTTCTTGGGCAAAAATGGTGTCCTTGATCAGATCGACGGTGGCTTCATCGTGGTTCAATAGCACTCCGCCCACGAGCACAGCCACGAGTTCGCCCGCGGCATCACGGACTCCCGCGGCGCCTTCGAGCACGAGCCCCGAGCTGACCTCGAGCGGCGGGATCGCGTGACCGTCCGCACTGCGCACCACGAGTCTAGCCCGCTCGGCGAGCTCAGGGGACTCGCGTGAGAGCGCTGAGGTATCCCGCGTGAGCGTCCCGACGGCATCGGGCTGACCAGCGATGACCGCCGCAACCACCGGAGAGTCTACGGGCTGCTCGGAGTTGACGGGCTCGGAGCGGGCGAGCACGCGGCCAGTTTGGTCGACAACTTTAACGTAGTCGTACTTGCCCTCTGCCTTGATGGCAGCAACTTGGTCCCGCATCTGGTCGAATCGCGAGTGTGCGGCGGCTTCGGCCAAGGGTGCGTGGAGGCTGGCTAGACGCAATCCGGTCCTGACCTGTTCCGCACGGTTCTGGTAAATCAGGCGCGCCGAGTTCAGATCGAGACGCGCCTTAGATTGGACCTGTTGCGAGATCCCCTTGCCGATCAACAAGACACCAACGAGCGACGACGTGATGCCGGTAACGCCAATCGTGACGAAAAAGGCAGCGAGCAACCAAAGCCGGAGCGGATAGCTTCGGGGAATGCTACTCGCATGATCGCTGCCCGTCGCCGTTGCCGATGGCTCACTTCTCGGATGTGGGGGCCAGGACACAGCGTGCACGGGTCCGTTTGACATCGGTGCGACACGAGAATCTGAGTGCGAGGAGTGCGACCTCGCGACAGCGGCATGATCGGACACACCGAGCCGTGATGAAGTCACCGGACTAGACTTGGGCGCGCTAGGTGGGACGGTAGACATGGGGTGACCGCGTGGGTAATAGACTGTCCCAAGGGACGGCCGATGGCTAGATCAAGTCGTTCGCGAGCAGCACTGTTTCAGCCCGAACGAAGCATAATGCCCAAAAACGGGCTTGTTGGACTGCGAAGCGACCAGGCACAGCGCGTCTGCTCGCCGTCCTCACCCTAGGTCGCGCGCTCCTTGACCAATGCGCAAGCTTGCTCCCGAAGCTTGTACTTCTGGATCTTTCCGTTGGCTGTCGCCGGAAAGCTCTCGACGAAGAAGACGTACTTCGGGCACTTGTAGCGCGCGAGCTTCTGACGGCATGCTTCGCGGATGTCGCCCTCCGTCAGCTCGCTGCCGGACTTGCGTCGAATGAATGCGCCGACCTCCTCACCGTACTTCGCGTCGGCGACGCCCACCACCTGAGCGTCTTCGACGCCGTTGATCGTGTAGAGGAACTCCTCAATCTCGCGCGGATAGATGTTCTCGCCGCCACGGATGATCATGTCCTTGATGCGGCCCGTAACGCGCAGGTAGCCCTCAGCATCGAGTTCACCCAAATCGCCACTGTGCAGCCATCCATTCGCATCGATGACGCGCGCGGTCTCCTCGGGCATCCCGTAGTAACCCTTCATGACCAAGTAGCCGCGGCAGCAGATCTCACCCGAAACGCCGGCCGGC
>JBLNFG010000039.1:0-5975 GCA_050263495.1 Myxococcales bacterium
CTCCAAACTGGCAAGCGCTCCCTCTCCTTCCGCTTCAGCGGGCACATCCTTCACACTTGCGGCTTGGGCATGCATTTCTATGTAGTTAGTGCCCGCTCGCGGGCGATTTCATTTGTGACCATCGAGCCTGGTACCCTGAATCTCTGAGATGAGGACTACTCGCAATTCGTGAAGCGAACTGGGGTTTCCCCAACGCAATCGCGCTGCTAGCGGAATAGCCAGAAAAACCCCAGACCAACCCTGCCGATCCCCACAGGCGGTTGAAAGAGCTGCGTGGACACGCCGTTCCGCTGTACCCCGAAGCGCGGCCGCACGGGCGTAACTCCGGCTTGGATCGAGAGTAATCCGCCAAAATTCTGTCCAAGGTAGTGCGCATATCCGAGCTCGGAAACAAATGAGACTACTAGCGCCCGCTGATTCTGCGGATTGGCTAAGTTTTCGCCGTGGGCAAAAAGCAGTCCTAACTCTGAAAGCAGGCAGACGGAGGGTTGGAGTCTCCGCGCCAATGGGTGTACGCACGCGCCTGCTTCCAGCGCAAGCGCGTTCATCGAAAGCGCTCCCGGGGCGAAACCGACTGGCTTTTCGCGGGAGGTAAGCACGGTTACGCCTGCTCTCAATTCGATCTGGCGCATCGGGAAATACCCAATCAGGGCCATTACTCCGAGGTCAGTTCCCGGCAGAAAACCCGCTCCTACGAACGGACGCGCCTCGAGCCGAAGGGGTTCCCGCACAAGAGCAACCGTTCCCGAATGAGTTAGCTGGTTTTTGGGGGGTTGGTGCGTCGCGGCAACGGCGCCGTCGTCGTTCCGCGGGGGCCGGGGCTGCTCAGGCTCGCCGTGTGCTTCGCCCGGCTGCGTGGGGATTTCCGTCGGGGCACTCTTAGCTGTTTCGAGTCGCTTGGGATCAATCGCGATCGCGATGACGAGCGCCGCTGCCTCGGTGAGCTTGTCGCAATCGGAATTGGCGAGCTGTCGTCGGCCGCGCCCGCTGTTTCCGCGCGTGACGATGGTCACCCTGTACTCACCGTTTTTCGCTTTGCGCAACGAAGCGTCGACCGATAACGATTGTTCGCGTGGCGCATCAAGCGGTGCGCCAAGCTGCTCTTCGACTAGGTGTTTGAGCGCGCTTTCGCTCGGGCAGCCCTGAATTGCGTGCCAATGCACCTCCGTGTGGGAAGTAGCAATCTCGGCTGGGGCTTCGCTCGACCAGACCAAGATCAGGCTCACTTTGACGAATTTTCTCAACACGAACCCGATTGTTCTAACCGTCCTCGGAGCAGCATAGCAAGTGGCGGTAACCACGTCAGGTCATGAGCCCCGCGTTGTTCGCGTGTCTTGGCCGTGCGCGGATGCGAGCAGAATCGCGAGGACAATCGCAAATAGCTAGAACGCCGGACGGGGTTCGAAACGAAGGAGGCCTGAATTGAAGGGGCGCGGAGCACATGGGCGCTCATGGCACGAGATGGTTGTGGGTGACTCTGTAGAATTATCCGGGGTGACTGTGAATATCGAGCGCGCCAATCGGTAATCACTCGTGCCGATAGCCCGCTCAGACGCAGCGTCAGAATTTTTGATGAACGGTGCCTGTCTGTGGACATACTAGGGCATGCGCGGTTTGCGAATGATCCAGTCAGGTTTTGCTCCTTCTCTCCTCTTGGTGACAGCCGGATGGCTCGTAGCTTGCGCTTCGCATGACGATCAACCTTCGCGGTCCAAAGGTAGTGCGGGAAGCTCAGGCACGGGTGTGCTGCCGATTGCTGGCGCCGTTCAGGTTGGGGTCGCATCCAGCGCCGCCCGTGGTGATTCGGGGGGGACTTCGTCCCTATCGAGTGCCGCAAGAGCTAGTTCAAACGCCGGCTACGCAAGTGCACTCGGAACTAACTCTGTCAGCCTCGCCACTGGTGGCAATCTGAGCGTTACTTTCACGGAGAGTGGTGGTAACGCGTCAATCACAGTGGGTGGGAGCGGGCTGCTCGGTTCGGGTGGCTCAACTGCCAGCGCCAACACTGGCGGAAACCAAAATGGAGGCAAGGGCAGTGTTGGCGCGGGTGGCAAGGGTGGTGTGAGCACCAGTGGCAAAGGTGGCCTGAGCCTTGGCGGGAAGGCGAATAGTACTGGTGGTAAGCCGAATACTGGCGGCAGGGTGGGCGCTGGCGGCAGGCCCAATCTCGGAGGAACTGCCGGAGCCGCCGTTGTGTCCACCGCAGGCTCCAGCGGGATGGCCATTCCCTGTGCAAGCTACGTGACCAAACCCACTGTGACTGGCACTCTCTTCGAGGGCGCGACAGGGATCTCGGGCATCGTAGCAAGTCGGAAACAACCCGGTGTGTTTTGGATTCACAGCGATCGTCAGAAAAACCTTTTTGCCATCGACGCCAGCGGCACCTTGCTTGGAACCTGGGAGATCACCTCGACGGCGCGCTTCTTCTATCTCTACAATTGGGAGGACATTAGCATCCAGTCCGTTGCCGGTGGTCCTGATCGGATTTGGAGCGGCGACATTGGTAACAACTGCATCAGACCCGAAACGGGTTGCGACTCCGAGCCGCGGACTGAGATTCGGATCTTGTCCATTGATGAACCCACCGTGGCTGGTGACGCGCCAATCACTGGCACCGCTCCTGTGATCGACGATCTCAAGTTTACGTACCCCGACGGTTTACACGACGCCGAAGGCATGGCGGTCGAGCCCACGACGGGCGATCTTTACGTCATTTCCAAGGAGGAGGAGTCTCCATCGAAGATCTATCGGGCGACGGCACCGCTTGCGGGCGGCGAAATGAACTTCGTGGGGAGCTTCGATGCGAAGAACATCAACGCTGCCGACTTTAGTCCGACCGGTAGAGAACTGGTCATCCGCGATTACGTCTACCTGTACTACTGGGCGCTTCCAGCTGGCAAGACGTGGCGCGAGCTGTTTTCCGGTGAGTTGACGCCACCCACGAAGCGCACGATGCTCACGTACACGGAGAACTACTACTCGGAAGCCCTCGCTTTCGCACCGGATGAATCCGGACTCTACGTCGTCTCGGAAGAAAAAGAAGGATCAGCGCCGTCTCCGGTGGAGTTCTACTCCAAGAACTGCAAGTAATTCGGTGGGCATCGGTCGTGAATGGCGAGTATAAGCCGGACCGGGAGGCGTGCCGCCCGCGCGCCGCGCCGCCCGCGCGACTAGACTAGCCTCGACACCTCGTGCATGCGTCTAGACCCGCCAATTCGCTTCGCGAATTGCTAGTGGCCGCGTCGCGAACTCGCTCGCGGTCGTGTCAACGACTTTGGGAGAGTCGGTCTGGATTCGAGGCACCAACAGGCTCTGATCACCAACGCACATCGACGAGGCTGTTCTCGTCTCCGCCGTGACCCCCCTGAACCAGAACGGAGCGCGCAGGGCGCTTCGTCGACTGCTCGACGAAGACCTCCAATGCGCCGCGGAGTTCGGTCCACATCGGTTCGGTGAAACCAAGGCATCCCTGGAACGTGAATCGAAAGATTCTCGCGTCCAGGCGCTTGGCTGAGCACTTCCCGGTGTCGTAATAGGAACCAAACATTCGGGCAGTAACACTGAGCGCCACGGTCGTATTTAGCGCCGCAAACAACACTTTATGGACTGTCTTTAGGTCTTGCTCGGCGCAGCGACGGCCAATCTGACGGGGATAGTCGGGGTTCTCGCCCGTGGTACGTTGGATGGCGTCCCAGAGCGCAGCGTAGTAAGCCAGTGGATACCAGGTTGCCGCGAGCGGCGAGCGGAGTGTTTGTGTGAGCCCAGGCTCGAGTGCTTTGTACACGGCGTCCAAGGAATCATCCCCGCGCAGGCCTGCGTGAGCCTGAAGCACCGATCGAAAAGCGAGACCCTTGACCTGCGGCATTGGTGGCGGATTCTAATCATTTCTCCCAGCGAATCACCACGATCAACACCGGCAAGCCGTCAATCGGCGTCTTTGGAGCCGCACGCGACAGCCAAAACCACCGGGCCGAGACGGTAACAGCGAGGGGGACTTCAACGTTCGCGAGGGGACTGCACGGCTCCGCCCATGCGCCTGCAGCGCTGCGGGCGTGCGCTTAGCTTGTTCATTACCGGAGTAGTGAAGCGCGACTCCTTGATACGTGAGTCCGTCCACCTCGGCCACCATCGGCAAATGCCAAAATGGAGGCGATCACGCATTCCAAGATCTCTGCCATCGCGGTACGGGTGTGCGATGCCAGCATCTGGTCGCATCTCGCTTTCAGGTCAGGTCAACGGCTGACGCTTCAGCTGCAAGCGCATCACGAGACGTGATGTCAGTCAATGCTGAACAATTGCCGCAACTTGCCAGCTGCAAGCGGTAGTTGGGCGGAGCCCTTGCGGGGCAGCGCTTCAACGTACTGGTTGCGGCCACGGTATGACCGAGTATATTCAGTATTGTACTCATGCCGACCAGCGTTCACATTCCGAAACCCCTTCTGCAGGCCGTGGATCGTCGCGCTCGCGCGCTCAAGGTGAGTCGAAATAAGCTGATTGTGCAGGCATTAGAGCGCGAGGTAACGGCGGGTGCGGATTGGCCGGCGGGGTTCTTCGAGAAGCTCGGCAGCGCGGAACCAGAGCTCGTGAGCGCAGTCGACGAAATGACCCGGGCCATTCAGGCGAACCGGCGATCCAAGGCGCCAACGAAGCTGTGAAATACGTCCTCGACACGAACACGTTGTCTGCAGTGATGCGGTCTGATCCGCTGGTCTTGAGTCGTCTTAGGGGGGCCAATAGGCGAGACGTCGTTGTGCCGCAGCCAGTTTTTGCGGAGGTGGCCTATGGGATTGCGCGACTTCCGAAATCACGGCGACGCCAACTCTTGGATGAACGTTTCGAGATGCTCGCTGGAACATTCGATCGGATTGAGTGGACGGACGCGGTGAGTGACACTTTCGGAAGAATCAAGGCGTCGCTTGAGCGGAAGGGACAACGTATTGAGGACTTTGATGCGGCCATAGCCGCACACGCTCTGGCGAACGGCGCGACACTAGTGACCGGTAATGTCAAACACATGACCGGCATATCCGAGCTTCTGCTGGAGGACTGGCTGGTCCCGAAGTGACGCTCTGGCTTCCGCCCAACTTATACTTCAGCCGCCAAACATACCGAAATAGCGCAACGATCGCGCTGGGAGTGTCGTCCGCCGCACGGAGGCATGCTCATCGTATCAATCTGGAACGCCTCACACAGATGCGCAGCGTACTGTGGTACGTGTGCAAGGTTCGGTTGACAATCGGGGTGAGCATGCGTTTCGGATCATGACGGCACAGGGCCTGCTTGAGCACGCTCTTACCCGATCCAGGCTCGCCGATGATGACACAGAGACCTCCTTGGGCAATGCACCCGCAAGGTATCGAAAACCTCCTGTTGCAGGGGCAGCAGCTCGAGACTATCGCGCGAAAACGGATTGCGTACGCGTCGCAAGTCGAGCCCGAAGCGGTCGATAGGCGCATCTTGAGCACGGAATGCGGCGCGACCGCCCACGTAAGCGCAAGGGCGAGGTAGGTCCGCGCACTCCTCGCGGCCTGTCTCGCCTGCGCGGCGTTGCAACCTCTGTTGTGGGGCCGTTCAGTCTCGGATCATGGCCCTGAGTCGCTTGGTCAGGCGGACCATCGCTTTGGCGTGCACGCGATGGGCCCACGGCTTTGAGATCTTCATCGCGTCGGCCGCTTCTGCGTAGGATTTCTCTTCGAAGTAGTAACAGCGGATCACGTTGGCTTCGAACTCATCGAGCTCGCCGATGACCGAGCGCACCATGGCCATGAGCTCGGCGTGCGCGTAGGCGTCTTCGGGGGTCTCGCACTGGACTTCATTGGGTTCGGTCGAGCATCGATCGTGAACACTGTGCATTATTGCAGCGGTCACAATCGTCGCCAACTGTTCACCAAGGCTGGCTTCACTCCGTCGTCACTGGGATCAGAGCTTCGGCAGGCTTCCATGTCAGACGTGGACATGCTTCAGCAGTCTCCGCT
>JBLNFG010000040.1:0-3142 GCA_050263495.1 Myxococcales bacterium
AACGTCACAAATCTGCTGGTTGGGCGTCACCTACCGCCGCCAGCATGATGGGTATGAATACATCGAACATCATCGTGCGGCTCGACGCAGAGCACCACGCAGCAGAAATCGAAATCATGACTCCCCACGGCAGCCCACGGTCAGCTGGGCTCGAAACCACCCTCAGGTGGGTTGGCCTCCGGACCTTACGCACAGTCGAGTTCTCGACTCCTAGGCATCGGGTGACGCGGACTAAGGTTGCGAGGTTAGACGGTCTGGAGCTCGACGCAGCACGCATCGCGGGCGCTCTCCGAGCCGTGAGCGGACTCGAAACCAATCGCTCACCGCGTCCGTTCAGTCGAGCAGCGTAAGTTGCCTCTTCCGTTGACCCTCGCGGGCCCGTGAAGCGTCGAAGAAAATATACTTCGGCGCGTTTTTCGTTTGTACGGGTCGAGTTGCAGCGGCGCTCCGCTTTGAACTCGAGTTGCTAACACAATTGCCGACAAAGCAAATCTCGGCCAGGTTCCCATATCCGGCTAGAACGGTGGAACGTCCACGATTCGCCTCGCCTACCAAACTCCCGGTAGGAGACGGTACCGTGTGTGTTCGGCAAACGCCGCATAGCCTGGAAGCTCGCGACGCAGGGTCTCGTCTTCGCGCGCAGTGCGCCAAATCGCCAGGCCTGCAATGAGCGCAGCAGGAATTGTGGCGTATAGCGATCCAACGGCAACCGGGTAGGCGAGTTGCGTCGCGATCATGGAAACGTAGAACGGATGACGCACGAAGGCGTAGGGGCCAGACGAAACTACTTCGTGGCCACGATCGCTCTGGAGCCGAACGCCCGTCTCCGCGTGCTTGTTGACAACCATGGCCCATTGCGCGAGCGCGCTCGCAAAGCACGTAAACGCCAAGGCCAACCAGGCCATTGAGTGCGGCAAGTCGAGCGTGTGGAGCCGTCCGCAGTCGAACCCAGCCACAGCCGGCGAAATTGCGAGCAACGCCGCGTACATCACACCAAAGACCTTATCCCAGGTTTTTACGTCGCGATGACGCTTGCCACGTGCGTTGACAGTAGCCACCACCGTGGGGCACAGGTAGAACAGAGCAACGATCGAGACCGTGAGATAGGCAAGTAATCCGCCATAATAGATCCACCCCACTCGGAGCCGCGCGGTTCCGGCAGCACCGAAGAAGATAGCGGCCGTTACCAAGTGCACGCTGATCACAGTAACAAGCCGAACAATGCCGGATTGGTCTAGGTGACTTTCGGACGATGCTTGGGCGAGCGTGGCCATTAGTGCTTCCTCCGTGAGCTGCGAGGAAGTGTACTCCTCTGGATCCGAATCTCTCCGGTGCAAGTCACATCGAACAGCAACCCATCCGACTTCCTTCTGCTTTTTTTTGGGGTTTGGACGGCGCGCAAACGGTTGGGTGCGGATCGAATTCCAAGGTACCGTGTGGTTCGATTGCGACCAGCAGTAACCGCGCCGAGCAAGCCACAAAAGCAGGGCTCATCCGGCCGGATTGGGTAACAACCACACGTGCTTGCTCTCGGGCTCGGGCCACCGACGAGCCCCGAAGTTTCGGGAGTAGGTTTCTGAACGTCGTCCGGCGACGCCGTGTCCGAAGGCACGGGAACTGCTCGGCTTGCTCGCCCACGCGGGGACGTCGCGGTCTGAGCGGCTCGCGCAGAAAATAGATGGCCCAAGAAATCGATGGATTACTTGGCCCACTGACGGTACAAAAAATGATTTGAAACACCTACGAGAAGACCTCCCAACCGAGCAAGCCGCAGCGACGGCCGCGCCATCCGAGCAGCGGCGTGCGTCACCGAGTTGTACGCGCAGGCAGATCCTACTCTACGGAGGGATGACCACAGCGGTCGCTTCCGTGGCAGGGTTGGGTTACTGGGCGTTCTGGGATCGCACCTTTGGCAGTCGCGCCGCCGGAATGCCAGACCACAGGGTGACGCTCCCGAGTACCGCTCCCACAATCGTCGTTGCCCGCGGTCAGGATGCGGGCAAGAACGTCGCGGCAGCTCTGGCTCGATTCGGCGGCATGGGTGAATTCGTGGGCAAGGCAGATCGCGTCCTGATCAAGCCCAACATGGGATGGAACAGCGCACCTGCCCAAGCTGCCAACACACACCCGGGTGTCGTGGCCGCACTCGTGCATGCTTGTCGCGACGCGGGTGCGCAGGAGATCTGGGTCACCGACGTCCCGGTTGACGACGCCAAGGACTCCTTCGGGCGCAGCGGCATTCACCGTGCAGCCCTGGAGGCGGGCGCCAAAGTCATCCTCCCGCAGCAGAGCCGCTACATCCAGATTCCGATCCCAGGCATGCCCGGAACCTGGCCGTTGCTCGAGCTCTTCACGCAGGCAGACAAGATCATCAACGTGCCCGTGGCCAAAGCACACAGTCTAACCAGCGTCAGTGCCGGTATGAAGAACTGGTTTGGCGTGCTCGGCAGTCAACGGATGATGCTGCACACCAACATCGACGCTGCCCTTGCTGGGCTGACCGAGATGATGAAACCAACGCTAACCGTCGTGGACGCGATGCGGGTATTGATGCGAGGGCGGCCCGGAGGGGGAGATCTGGGCAACGTAAAACAGGTCGGCGCCGTGGCGGTGAGCGTAGATCCCGTAGCCGCCGATGCATGGGCCGCAACCGCGGTGGGCGTTCCTGTCGGCAAGGTACGAGGCCTCGTGCTCGCTGAGCAACGCAATCTGGGTCACGCCGATCTCCGGACGGTATCGCTCGTTGAGATCGTGACCGGGTAGGCACGATTTAGCGCCGTACCGAAGCCGCGAGGGCAGCGCCGAACGCTGACCTGATCGCAGTTGCGCAGGGAACCGAGCTAGAAATCAGACGGTTAGATGCATCAACGGGAGTTGCCCCTGGGCGGAAGTCCACGTTGGGAAAGCGCATCGTACTGCGGGTCGTTGATCAATGAACCGGAGTACAGCACGCGGGGCAAGGCTCACCCCATTTTTGGGGCGTGGTCCCGCATCGCGCGGACGTTGCTCGAGTGATCCATGCAGTGATTTGGATATATGTTTGTGCGGCTCGCGCGGCATGGTGATCATGACAACGGGCCATCGACTCTCGTCCAGGTGGGGCAACATAGCGGCGCCTGAGATTGTCAAGGAGACACCTGGC
>JBLNFG010000041.1:0-12073 GCA_050263495.1 Myxococcales bacterium
CTCCGGTGGAGGTCAACGAGCAATGAGTGACAAGACACTGATGGTTGTCGATGGCAATGAGGCTGCTGCCTCAATCGCATTTCGCGTGAGCGAAGTCATTGCCATCTATCCAATCACCCCATCATCGAATATGGGCGAATTCTCTGATGAGTGGGCTGCCAAATCGCAGACCAACATCTGGGGTGCTGTTCCGACGGTTGCCGAAATGCAATCCGAGGCAGGCGCGGCAGGGGCCATTCACGGCGCATTGCAGGCTGGCGCACTTGGAACCAGCTTTACTGCGTCGCAAGGGCTCTTGTTGAAGATCCCCAACATGTACAAGATCGCGGGTGAGCTGACGCCGTTCGTGTTGCACGTCGCAGCACGTTGTATCGCGACGCATGCACTCAGCATCTTTGGTGATCACTCCGACGTCATGGCGTGCCGCCAAACGGGGTTTGCGATGCTGTCCGCAACCTCCGTGCAGGAAGCGCACGACATGGCTCTCATCGCGCATTCAGCGACGCTCAAGGCGCGCGTCCCCTTCGTTCACTTCTTCGATGGGTTCCGCACGTCGCACGAAGTCACGCGCATCGAGAAGCTCTCGGACGACGATCTCCGCTACATGATCGATGAGGAGCTGGTCAAGGCACACCGCGCACGTGGCCTTACCCCGGACGACCCCGTCCTGCGTGGGACCGCGCAGAACCCGGACGTGTTCTTCCAGGCGCGTGAAGCCTGCAATGGCTTTTACGACGCGACTCCGGACATCGTGCAGGCAACGATGGACCAGTTTGCTGCGCGCACTGGTCGCGCCTACAAACTGTTCGAGTACGAGGGAGATCCCGAAGCCGACCGCGTCGTTGTGATGATGGGCTCCGGTGTGCAAACGGTGCGGCGCACCGTCGCTGCTCTGAGGGCCCAGGGTGAGAAGGTGGGCGTGCTCACCGTGCACCTGTACCGACCATTCGACACCAAGCGCTTGCTCGCGATCATGCCGAAGACGGTCAAGAAGGTGGCAGTGCTCGACCGCACCAAGGAGCCCGGCTCCGTCGGTGAGCCACTGTTCCTCGACGTGATGGCAGCCTTCGCCGAGGACTGGCAGGGCACGATGCCGAAGATCGTCGGCGGGCGCTATGGCCTTTCGAGCAAAGAGTTCACTCCGCGCATGGTCAAGGCCCTGTTCGAGCATCTGGCGGGGTCAGACGTCAAGCGACGCTTCACGATTGGTATCGTCGACGACGTGACGCACCTGTCACTGCCGATCCCGGCGGAGCCGTTCGATGTGCTCGGCAAGGACGCGCACCAGGCGCTGTTCTACGGCCTGGGCAGCGACGGTACCGTGGGTGCCAACAAGAACACGATCAAGATCGTGGGCACCGAGACCGATCTGAACGTCCAAGGGTACTTCGTGTACGACTCGAAGAAATCCGGCACGATTACCGTCAGCCACGTTCGCTTCGGTGCGGGCACCATGGACGTGCCGTTCCTAATTGAGGAAGCCGATTTCGTCGGCTGCCATCAGTGGGAATTCGTCGACCAGGTCGACATGTTGGCGAACATCCGCAAGGGTGGCACGCTGCTCATTAACAGTACCTTCTCACCGGAGGACACTTGGAAGAATCTGCCTGCGGAAATGGCGCAGCAGATTATCGACAAGGACGTCCAAGTATACGTGATCGACGCCAATAAGGTCGCGTCGGATGCCGGCCTCGGGCGCCGCACCAACACGGTGATGCAGACCGCGTACTTCGCCCTGACCAAGGTCATTCCCGTCGAGAAGTCGATCGGTAGCATCAAGAAAGCCATCGAGAAGACCTACGGCAAGAAGGGCGAACACATCGTTGCCAGCAATATCAGGGCCGTCGACAACGCGATCGCGTTCTTGAACAAAATTGAGATCCCCAAGACCATCAACGGTCAACACAGGCGTCCACCGATCGTTTCGCCTAAGGCGCCCGACTTCGTTCAGCGCGTGACCGCGACGATTCTGTCGGGCAAGGGCGACCTGTTGCCGGTGAGCGCATTCCCCATTGATGGTACCTGGCCCACGGCGACGACCCAGTGGGAGAAGCGCAACATCGCGCTCGAGATCCCCGTGTGGGATCCTTCCATCTGCATCCAATGCAACAAGTGTTCGATGGGCTGCCCACACGCCGCGATTCGTCCCAAGGTGTACGAAGCCGGTGAGCTCAAAGGTGCCCCGGAAGGCTTCAAGACCACCGTCTTCAAGGCGGAGCCGTTCAAGGGTAAGCAGTACACGCTTCAGGTCGCAGCAGAAGACTGCACGGGTTGCAGGCTCTGCGTCGAGATCTGCCCGGCCAAGGACAAGTCGAACCCCCGGCACAAAGCGATCGACATGGCGCTGCAACGACCGCTGCGTGACGCAGAGCGTGAGCGCTACGACTTCTTCCTCAAGATCCCCGAGGTCGATCGCAAGCTGATCAAGCACGACGTGAAGAGTGTGCAGTTGCTCCGGCCGCTGTTCGAGTACTCGGGTGCTTGCGCCGGTTGCGGCGAGACTCCGTACATCAAGCTGATGACGCAGCTCTTCGGCGACCGCGCGATGGTCGCCAACGCCACCGGCTGCACCTCGATCTATGGCGGCAATCTACCCACCACGCCGTACGCCAAGAATCTGGATGGCCGCGGACCGGCTTGGAACAACTCATTGTTCGAAGACAATGCGGAGTTCGGGTTCGGTTATCGTCTGACCGTCGATCAGCAGCAGCGCTACGCGCAGCTACTACTGCAGCGCTTGAGCGGTCAGATCGGTGACCGCCTCGTCGGTGACTTGCTCAACGCCCAGCAAGACGGTGAAGTCGGGATCGAAGCGCAGCGCGCTCGCGTCGCAGAGTTGAAGAACAAACTGGCGACTCTAGGCAGTTCGTCAGATGTCTCGCAATTGCTTCAGGTGGCTGAATTCCTGGTCAAGAAGAGCATCTGGTGCATCGGTGGCGACGGCTGGGCGTACGACATTGGGTACGGTGGTCTCGACCACGTGCTCGCCTCCGACCGCGACATCAACGTGCTCGTGCTCGACACCGAGGTCTACTCCAACACAGGTGGGCAGGCGTCGAAGGCAACCCCAATTGGCGCGTCTGCCAAGTTTGCCATGGCGGGTAAGGCGACGGCCAAGAAGGATCTCGGCATGTTGGCGATGGCTTATGGCCATGTCTACGTTGCTCGAGTCGCATTCGGTGCCAAGGACGCCCAGACACTCAAGGCGTTCGTGGAAGCGGACGCGCACAAGGGTCCGTCGATTATCATTGCCTACGCTCATTGCATCGCGCACGGGTACGACCTGTCCCAGGGCTGCAACCAGCAGAAGGCTGCGGTGGACGCCGGCGCTTGGCCGATCTTCCGCTTTGACCCGAAGCGTATTGCCGCTGGTGAGCCACCGCTCATTCTCGACGGCGGCGCGCCGAAGGGCAGCCTGAAAGACTACATGCTGAACGAAACCCGGTTCCGCATGGTCGAGAAGATGGATCCGAAGCGCTTCGCTACACTGCTCGAGTTCGCGCAGCGCCACGCGCAACGAAGAACCGAGACCTACGAACAGATGGCGAAGATGGTCGTTTCTGCTTATGGCGGCACGCAAGCGGCTGCAACCACGGAGGCTGAGTAATGGACCTTTCGACAACCTACCTGGGACTCAAACTGAAGCATCCGCTGGTCGTAGGCGCCTCGCCGATGGCGGGCGACCTCGATCAAGTGAAGCGCCTCGAGGACGCCGGCGCGGCAGCGATCGTCATGCACTCACTGTTCGAAGAACAGCTGATGTTCGAGGCTGCGACGCAGCACGCGTACGTCGATTCCTTCGAGAATGCGAACATGGAAGCGATGGGATTCCTACCGAAGCCAGCGGATTATGAGCTTGGGCCGGAGGAGTACCTAGAGCAAGTTCGCAAGGTCAAGGCGGCGGTGAAGGTGCCAGTCATTGGCTCGCTCAATGGACTGACGAACTCCGGCTGGCTCGATTACTCGATGAAGATCGAGCAAGCAGGTGCCGATGCGCTGGAGCTTAACGTGTACTCGATGCCGACCAAAGTTGACGATTCGGCGATGAGGCTCGAATCGCGGCTGGCCGAGATGGTCAAGCACATCAAGAGCAAGGTGAAGATCCCAGTGGCGGTGAAGCTGTCACCCTTCTTCACGTCTCCAGTCAATGTGGCAACCCAGCTGGTGAACGCGGGGGCAGACGGCCTGGTCGTGTTCAATCGCTTCTACCAGCCGGATATCGACATCGAGCAACTCGAGGTGCGCCATTCACTCGAGCTCTCAACGTCTTCGGAGCTTCGTGTACGGCTCCGTTGGTTGGCGGTATTGAGCGCGAAGGTGAAGACTTCGCTGGCCGTCACTGGCGGCGTGCATACGGCTAGCGACGCCTTGAAAGCCGTCATGGCTGGCGCGAGTGCCATTCAGGTAGTCAGCGCAATCCTCAAGGACGGCCCGACCTGGATCAGCAAGACGCGCGATGAGATGAAGGTTTGGTTGGAAAGCCGTGATTACGAATCCCTCGCGCAAGGGCTTGGCAGCATGAACCTCGCGCGGTGTCCCGATCCCGGTGTGTACGAGCGCGGCAACTACATGAAGGTGTTGCGCTCGTGGTCGAAAGCGAATCTAGGGCTCTAGCAACCTTGCATTAGCAAGCGACGCCGAGTCACGAACCAACGTGGCTCGGCGTTAGTCAAGAAGCGCCGAGTCACGAACCAACGTGGCTCGGCGTTTCCGCGATGAGGCCGCGCCGTTCAGCGCCAACTCGGGGTGCCGCGTCGGACCTAGCAAATGCGAAAGAGGCGACCCCGGCAGGGGCAGCCTCTTTCGTTCCGAACCGTTGTTTCGCGGAATCCTACCAGCGATCACCGCGATCGCCGCGATCGCCACGGCCACCGCGACCGCCGCCGCGACCGCCGCCGCGACCACCGCGACCGCCGCCACCACCGCCGCCACCGCCACCGCTGCCACCACCGCCGAATCCGCCACCGCCGCCACCACCGCCGAATCCGCCACCGCCGCCGCGACTACCACCACCACCGCCGCCGCCACGACTACCGCCACCACCGCCGAAGCCACCGCCTTCACGGGGCCGACGCTCTTCGGCTTCGTTCACGCGTAACGCCCGACCATCGAGCTCCTGGCCATTCATGCGTTCAATGGCCTGGCGTGCTTGATCTTCGGAGCCCATCGTTACGAAGCCAAATCCACGCGACTGCCCCGTCATCCGATCGGTCGCAACGTGAGCGTCGACGACTTCACCAAACTCCGCAAACACTGAACGAAGCGTATCGACGGTGGTATGGAAGGATAAATTCCCCACGTAGATCCGAGTGCTCATTCTGTCTCTCTCTCGATCATTGCGGCCTTACTGAATGCCGCCTCGTAACCCGACTAGCCGCAAGCATCGGAACGAAGTCTCACGAGCCAAGTGTCGAGGTGGGCCGTCCCACCAACGACGCGCATCCACAATCCGAATCCCCAGAAGAGACAGGCAGAGTCGAGCCAGGAAACGTGCCGTGAGGCCGGTGATGATAAACCAGGGCGAAACGGCACGCTAGATCCTCGCCAGGCTCCTTTTTGGTGAGGGCGTTAATCCGCGAATTTACGAGAGTCAGGCGCGGGGCCGTGCTGGGACGATACGGCGATACCCAGTAACGACCACATGGCCGGTGATCGGGGGCAATCGTTCCATTGAGCCAAGGGGGCGAGGCGGGACGCGTGACGTGGGCACGCGTGACGCCGTGCTAGGGTCGCGGCCGAGCATGGCCTCCCGACGACTCAAGCTGGCGTTGATCCAGCAGCGCTCCGGTGATCAAGATTCCGTCCATCGTGCCGCTCACGCGGTCCGAGAAGCGGCGATCGCGGGTGCGCAGCTCGTTCTTCTGCCGGAGCTCTACCACGCGCCGTACTTCTGCCAGACCGCCGATCCAACTCAGTTCGACCTCGCAGAGCCCCTGGATGGGCATGCCGTGCGTGCAATGGCAGACGTCGCAGCGGAGATGCGCGTCGTCGTTGCCGTGCCGTTCTTCGAGCGGCGTGCGCCAGGCTTATGCCACAACTCGATGATCCTGCTCGGACCTGATGGATCGCGCCTCGGGCTGTATCGGAAGATGCACATTCCCGACGATCCGCAGTTCGAGGAGAAGTTCTACTTTACCCCTGGCGACACCGGATTTGTGCCGATTGACACGCCGCTCGTGCGTGTTGGACCACTCATCTGCTGGGATCAGTGGTTTCCCGAAGCGGCACGATTGCAAGCGCTCGCTGGTGCGGAGCTGCTGCTCTATCCGACTGCGATTGGCTGGCTCGCGAGTGAAAAGGCTGAGCTTGGGGCCGCGCAACTCGACGCATGGAAGACGATGCAGCGCTCGCACGCGATTGCGAATGGCGTGTTCGTCGTCGCCGTGAACCGTGTGGGCATGGAGAGCGTCGGTGACCGCTCGATTGAGTTCTGGGGTCATTCCTTCGTGTGCGACCCGCGGGGCGTCGTGATCGCCGAAGCGGGCGAGCAGGAAGAGACGCTCATCGTCGAGATCGAGCTCGATCTGATTGCGGAGCAGCGACGCTGGTGGCCGTTTCTACGTGACCGTCGCATTGATGCGTATCAAGGTCTCTTGCGTCGATACATTGACGATGTGGAGCGCTGATTGGCCTTCAGGTATCAGGTATCAGCAAGCCAGACGCGGCACGAGTCCATTACGATCGTTCTCCAACAGATTCGGCCCGAAGGGCCCCCATCACCTGATCGCTGATACCTGATCGCTGATACCTCATTCTCGAACCGATCATGAGTACGCCCAAAAAAACGAGAGACTCGTCGAATTCCGTGCAACCAACGCCCAAACAGAGCGGGTTTCGCATGCCCGCCGAATGGGAGCCGCATGCCGCAACGTTCCTAGCTTGGCCACACAAGCGCGGGGATTGGCCGGGCAAAGCGGACGCCATCCCCTGGGTGTTCGCCGAAATGGCGCGCGAGCTTTCGCGCGTCGAGCGCGTGCGGGTGCTAGTGCGAGACGCCAAGGAGCAGAGACTCGGCGTGAGCGTGTTTGGTCGCGCCGGTGTCGAGCTAAGCCGCGTCGATTGGCTCAAAGCCGATACGAATCGGTCGTGGACACGCGATTCGCTTCCGAACTTCGTCGTGCAGGATGCCGTCGCCGGCACTCGGGCAAAAGCTTCCGAACGGCGTGCTTTCCGTAGTGCTAGCGCGTCGCGGCGCGTGGGTGCCGTCAAGTGGCGGTTCGATGGTTGGAATCGCTATCCGGACCACGATTTGGACGATGCCGCGGGCATTCACGTCGCAGAGACGTGTGCGTCCATCGCCTGGTATCCGGAGGTGACGATTCGTGGACGTCGTCGTCGAATTACGCTCGAGGGTGGCTCGATCGACGTGGACGGACAAGGCACGCTGCTCACGACCGAAGAATGCTTGCTGACGGGCAAGCGCGCGCGCCATCGCGCTTTGGGTCGCGCCGGGAGCGAGAAGCTACTCGGCGAGTACCTCGGGATCTCGAAGGTAATCTGGCTCAGCGACGGGATCGCGGGTGACGACACCTCGGGGCACATCGACGACTTTGCCCGATTCGTCAAACCCCGTGTCGTCGTGGTGTGCCGTGAGCCGCGACGGACAGACCCAAATCACCAAAGACTGGCAAAGGCTGCGGAAATTCTGCGATCCGCGCGCGACGCGCAGAATCGGAAGCTCGAGGTAATCCCGTTACCGATGCCGGAACCGGTCACGTACGGCGGGGTGCAGCTGCCCGCGAGCTACGCCAACTTCTACATCGCGAATGGTCTCGTGCTCGTTCCCACCTTCAACGACGCGAAGGATCGCGAGGCGCTCGGGATTCTCGCCGAGATATTCGACGACCGCCGCGTGGTGGGCATCCATGCGCGCGATCTAGTGCTCGGCCTCGGCACGCTCCATTGCAGCACGCAACAAGAGCCCGCTGGGGCTCCTCTTACAACGCGACGTTGAGCGTTGCGGCGTGCGGCGTTGCGATGCGTCTCATTGCGGCGATTGTGACGCGTTGCGGCGGGGCGACATGAAGTTACCCTTGCGGCGCTGCCAGCGGATCGGGTTGCGACGCGCGCGTCTGATCGCACCAAGCGGCGGAGCTTGCGAAGGCGCGCGTCGCTGCTGCGCGACGATGAGCGTTGCCCCCAACGGCGCTGCCAGCGGATCGGGTTGCGACGCGCGCCCTGCGAGGCGAAGCTTGGGCCACACCGGGCAGGGGGAGCGGGGGCGCAGGTCGGAACGCCAGTTTTGGCCCAATCGCCCGTGTTTTGTTTGGTTTTGCACGGCGCGGTGGACGAAGCGCAATTCTCTAGCTATGTCTCGGCCGTCTTACGACCCAACGCACGAGTGGCGGAATTGGCAGACGCACCGGATTTAGGTTCCGGCGGGTAACACCGTGAGAGTTCAAGTCTCTCCTCGTGCACAGAAGATCAAGGGATACGTCAATCCTCGTCCCGAGGTACTTCCCGGTGACGTCGACTTGGACCTACGGTGCGAAGGTGTCTAGTCTTGATGCATTGAGTGCACCCGCTGTTACGTCGCAGGGGCTCCGGTTCAAGTCTCTCCTCGTGCACAGAAGATCAAGGGATCACCCGGTGGCAACCTCAAGTACCCTCCGGTAGCAATCGGCGTGGAGAGTCGCGACTGCTGACCAATCCGTCGCGAGCGCATAGGAATGAACGGCACTCCGCGCCCGTTCGAGAAGCTCTGGGTTCTCAATCAATCGTGACATTGCGTTCGACCAAGCCTGCGTGTCCCGTGGCGGAATGCACGTCTCCGGAACACTTTCGAGCGCCTGACGCGCCTCGACGAACTTGGGCCCAATCGCACAGAGTACGGGTCTAGACGCACCAATCGCCTGATGGAACACGCCACTCGCCGAGCCATAGGTTTGGGCGTGAGGCAATAGGATCACGTCGCTCGCGCCGTAGATGAATGGTACCTGATCGGGTGCGACGTATTCGTCGCGAAGCAGAACGCGTGAACTCAACCCGCTGAGTGCGACTCTCGTCTTCATGAGCTTCGTGTATAGATGGTTGTACCATCGATCGCCCCACGGCATCCCGGCGATAAGGAGTCGCGCCTTCGGATGCTTGTCGGCGATGTTAGCGAAAGCCTCTACGATGCGGTGCACGTTCTTCTGCAGGTGAATGAACCCAAAGAACGTAAACAAAAACGCATCGTCCGGTAGCTGCAGACGTTGGCGTGACGTGAGCCGATCCGGCGCGTCGAATCGGGTCGTGCCGTGTGGAATCACGGTGATGTGCGATGCTGGAATGCCCGCTTCCACGAGGTGCGTCGCGCAGCCCTCGTGCTGGTGCACAATCAAACGAGTCGCGACGCGTGCCGTGGCCGCGTAGAACTCGGTGTGCTTGCGATCCAACGCGCCGCGTCCACCGTATACGGTGTGCAGGGTGACGATGCTGGCGATGCCTCGCCGCCTCAATCGCTCCAGCAGGTTTGGGAGCCGCGCATCTTCGCCCAAGAGATCACCCGCGTGTTGGAAGTGCACGAGGTCGCAGCCAAAGTCCACGATGGCTCGTTCGAGCACGCCAACGTAGTCCTCCCCACGCCGATAAACGGGGTGCACTTCGATGCCTGCATCACTGGTCGGCGAAACGTCGCGTTCCGTGAACACCGCGACCTTCGTGTCCGGCTGTGCGGAGACAATCGCCGTGGCGAGTTCGCGCGTATAAATGCCGATCGCGCATCGCATGGGGGGGAAGGTGCTGACGAACCCGAGTCTCATGCCGCATGCGTAGCACGTGCTGGGCCTGACTCATTGGCATCCGCTTGCCAAGCGCCGGGCTCCGACCGGCCCAGAGTAGCTCAGTGATCGTGGCCAGTGCGCAGCTGCAACAGGTTCTCGCCCGGGGCAGCGGAACGGCTTGGCGGCAACACGCCAATGGGGCGGTGCTTGAGCCGATACGCGCAGTACTCGATCCCCGTTCTGACGGCTTCAACCGGGCTCAGCCCTGTCGTCAAGGGCCAGAACAGATTGCACGTCCCACAGGGCGCAATGTCTCGGCGTTGACCGGAGGCGTGCATCCGTCGGTACTGACGGGCACGCTCGTGCTGATAGAGTTCAAGCACGCTCATCTCGCGCACGTCCCCCCAGCCATACTCGCCGTCCTGATCCATGCAGCACAGGGTAACTCTGCCGCTCGCGAGAATATCGAGGCGATCCACGTGCTCACAGCCGTAGCGAGGCACTGGCAGCCGGCTGTTGATTTCGCCCTTGTAGTTGAACAGCCCGACGATGAAGTGGCGGACGCCTCTCGACTTGGCGTACTCGATGAAGCGCTGCTGCTCGTCCACCGTGGTGTCCTCGAGGCGCGTCATTCGGAACGTGATTTTCGAGGCAACGCGACTGCGGCGCTGAGGCTCCGTGAGATACTCGAGGTTTCTCAGCGTGCGCTCCAGCTTGAGCCCCATGACGTCCTTGTACCGAGCCGGATCCAGCGTGTTGACACTCACGTACAAGTGGTCGAGCCCAATTTCGGCGAGCGCGTCAATCTTGTCGGGCGTCATGCCGTAGCCGTTGGTGTAGAGACGCAGCTTGGTTTTGGGCAGAGTCCGCTTCAGCTTTTCTAGGCGCGACAGAATCTTCGGATCACTGAACGGATCGCCTTGAAGGAAGGGCTCGACGGCTTCGAGAGGAAAGGCTTTGCAGTCTTCGACGATTTTGTCGAAGACCTCATCGGTCATTGCACCTTTGCCGCGAGCGAGGCTGTTGTTCGGGCAGAACACGCACTTCGCATTGCATTGGTTCGTCGTCTCAATAGCAATGAGTCTCGGGAACTCGTCCAAGGTGGCTCCTTCGGTGGCTCCATGGGCGAGGAGCGCACATCCGTTACGACTGAAACGTTAGCCCAAGTGTGCCGGGACGACCAGGAGTAGCCCGGCGGGAGCACTGCTGCAAGCGCGTAGGCGCAATCGGTGCGCTTCCATTTTTCGACGTGGAGTCGTGGGCCAGCGTTGGTTTCAAGGGGGTAACCGTCGAGGGCCAACGCCACCGGCCCTCGCGATCCTCCGCAATCTCGAGCAGCTGCCGATCGGGCAACAACCAGGCGTTGAGGTACTGACAATAAGCGGGCTGTGCGCCATGGCTTACGCGGACGAGCGTGCCGGACTCGCTGCGGCGCCAAAGCTGCAGCGGCACGGGGCCGCCCAAAGCCTTCGGCCCTGCCAGTGTGGGGTCGAAGAGAACCAGCTCCGCGGCGTGCATGTACGCGTAACGTTCGTGAATTGTCGCGTAGTTCTTGTGGGTGTGGGCATGACTCACGATCTCAATGCAGAGTGGAGGACGAACATGTCCCGGCTTCCACAAGCAGAGGCTGGCAAGATCGTTTGCGGCTGCCGGTGCGGGATCCAACACACAAAGATCGGGCGCGATCCCAATGCGCGGCTGATCCTCAACGAAGCGAATCGCAAGATCGCGTGCCAGAGATAGGTTCCGCCCCTGACGAGCGACAAACCCCTCGAGCAATGCGTGAAGATGAACGACTGCACGATGATGATAAGGTGCTTCCGGTCCAACGCGTTCCGGAATCCACCAGCCATCCCACTGCGCAATCCGAGGGTAAGCTAGCTCGATGCCGGTGACCACGGGGATGGGTCTCTGAAAGGGTGAGAGATCGACGTGATGCATGGCTGATGCGCTGGGCACTGCACTCGACGTGCCAAGCGAAGCCGCGCGGATGTTCCGGCATATTCGGGCGAACGTGGCTGGCCAAAGCCGGCCAACCCTGATCCCCAATGGCCACGCCGATAATTGGAACTCGGAGCAATCGTCGCGTCGCGTCCTAGAGCAATCGTCGCGTCGCATCCTAGAGCGAACGTCGCGTCGCATCCTAGAGCAATCGTCGCGTCGCGTCCTAGAGCAATCGTCGCGTCGCGCCTCGCCTCGCAGAGTTGGATGCTTGTGGTCAGTGCGTCGCGGTACCGTCGGGAACCGCAGCGGGTTGGGGTGGCTCCGTAACGACCGGTACATCCCAATACGGATCATTCCGCTTCGCATATTCCAAGAGCCCAACGGTGCTGAGCTCGTCGAAGGCCGCCAGAGATTGTTCGGCGGCC
>JBLNFG010000042.1:0-6255 GCA_050263495.1 Myxococcales bacterium
GATCGCTTCGATGCGTTCGCGGGTTGATCGGTTCTCGCTCGGGCGTTCCCGTTGAACCAAGGTCGTCCCGCTCGATCGCTGCGGACTCGCCGCAAGTTTGCCCGCGACGTGGCGAACCACCGGAATGCTCGCCAACATGCGGATGCTCCGGCGCAGCCGCTCTTCCGCATCCTTATCGCCGCGGCGCGGTTTCTCCGCCAAGTCCAACGCACCACGACGGATGGCGTCAAAGACGGCAATCTGTCTTACTCCTTCCGGCTGGGCCGTGAGCACGAGTATCGGCAATGGACGTTTTGCCATGACGTGCGCGATCGTCTCTTGACCGCCCTGTCCAGGCATTACCAAGTCGATCACCAAAATGTCGGGCAGATGCCGCTCAATCAGTGCTAACGCGTCCTCTCCGCGGCTGCCCTCGCCGACCACGGTGATCTGCCCGTCAATCTGCAGGATCTCTGCCAATTGGTGTCGGCAGATCACCGAGTCGTCAACGAGAACGACACGAATTGGGCCTCTTGAGGGTTGAGGAGTAGGCACTAAGGTTACCGATGCAAGGGGACGAAGCGTTGTATGACGTCCAACAATACGGCACTCTTGAAGTCGGCCTTCAGTACATACGCATTGGCTCCCAATGTGGTAGCGCGCTGTCGATCCTGAACCGAGGCGCGTGTAGTCAACATCACGACCGGTAGTCGCTGCGAGCGCTTTCGAATTTGCTCGAGCAGAGTGAATCCATCCATGCGCGGCATCTCAATGTCACTGACCACCAGATCCGGCTCCTGCTCAGCAATGCGCAGCAATGCTTCCTCGCCGTCGGTTGCAGCGGTGACCTTTAGGCCCGCAGAGACGAGGATCTCGGAGACCATTTCGCGGATCACGGGAGAATCATCCACGAGCAAAATCCGCGGAATTGGATTCGTACCCAGATTGGAGCCGCCAGCGCTGTCGCCGCCAGGGGTAACCCGGCGGATATGCCTCCCAACCTGGACCAGATCTAGCATCAGCACGAGTCGACCATCTTCGAGCATCGCACTGGCTCCGATTGCGGTAGTGCGTGTCAGGAGAGGCTCCGCCGGGCGTCGGATTAGTTCACGCTCGCCGAGAATACGCGCAACTAGTAAGGCATAGAGCTGCTCCTGAATTCTTACAACGAGCGCTGCGCTGCAAGGTTCCGGTTCCCGGCCGAGTAATTCGGCGAGTGATCGTAGCGGTACCGGTTCGCCTCCAACGCGGATTACGGCGTCAGCACGGTGGGCGATGTCCGGTAGATCGCGCCACCCGACGACTTCGCGAATCGACTGCGTCGGTAGCCCGTACAATCCCCCCGCGAGCTCGAACACCATCAGCCGCTCTTTCGTGAGCGTGAACGGGAGAGTAATCGCGAACCGAGTTCCGATCCCCTTCTCGCTATGGACGTCGACTCGCCCACCTAGGGACTCGGCGCGTGCCTTGACTACGTCCAAGCCCACGCCCCTTCCGGAAAGCGAACTAACCTGCTCCCGCGTGCTGAAACCACGCTCGAAAACGAGCTGAATCACGTCGTCATCGGTCATGGCTTCAGCCCGAGCCGGCTCGAGCAATCCACGCGTAACAGCTGTTCGCCTGACACGAGCGGCATCAATGCCTCGGCCGTCGTCTGATACTCCAAGCGTGACACTGGAGCCGACCGTGCGCGCATCAATCAAAAGCTTGCCGCGTCGACCTTTCGTTCCACGCTCCTCGGCCGGTTCAAGGCCGTGATCGATTGAGTTCCGAACCAAGTGGATCATCGCGTCCCAGACTTTATCAAGAGCGTCGCGCTCGATCTGCACGCCGCTTGCCTCGACCGCAACATCCACCTCTTTGCCTGCTGCACTGGCCAGCTGCTGAGCATGTGAAGCCAACTCGCGCAGGAGCGGTTGGGCTGGAACCATGCGAAGCTCCCAGGTGTGAACCGTCGCGTTGTCCAGGGCCGTCCGGAAACGCGCACATTCCTCAATCAACAGTGAGCCTTGCTGCCGCACATTGCTTGACGCGCTTTCCGCGCCGGCCACTCCAATCATTTGACTCACTCCGGCGAAGATTCGTCCGAAGTCGCCCGAGATGGCCGCCATGGCTTCGCATAGGTCGTCGATTAAACGAGCCTCCACCTGCACCCAGTGTCCCGATGCTCCGATATTTACCGGGACTTCGTCTGGCTTGGGCGTCGCATCCAAGACGGGCGACGACGTCTTCATTTGCTCACTCGCGGGCGCCGCTTGCTTCTCCTCGCCCGACTGAGCCTTCTCTTGCGGACTCTCCTGGAAGCGACCGAGGGTTGCTGCAATGAGCGTGTCAGCTTGCTCTCGTGACACCTGATCGGCCAGTGCGCGCGCCATGGCGTCCAGGCCCATCTCTGCCTTGGCAACTGCCGCGGCATCAACGTGGCTCATCAGCGTTTCGAGGGCGTGAGCGAGTTCGGAAAGCTGGACTAAACCAAGAAGTCGCGCCTCGCCCTTGAGAGTGTGTAACTCGCCCAAAACCTGGGATGTCGCATCCTCGTTATCCGGTACCTGGCCGAGGATCTCGAGCATATCCCGAAGCCGCTGCACCCTGGCGCGCAGATTGGCGCGGAACTTCTCGAGCAGTGCGTCGCGCGGATCGCTCACGCTGCCTCACTCGATTCGAGTTCGAAGCGTTTGACCAACGCAGCCAACCGATCTGCCTGTGTCTTTAGACCTTGCGCCGAGGTCCGGGTCTGAGCGGTCGCGCTGACCGCTTGAGTCACTACATCAGTGATGTTGCGGATGCTCTCTGACACTTGCTCAGTGCCACTGCGTTGTTGCTGCGTGACAAAAGTAATCTGTCGCGCGGCTTCAGTCGTGCCATCCGCCAGGCGTCGCCCTTCTTCCGTTGCTGCTACCGTTGAAGAGCCCGAGTCGCGAATGTCACTCACGAGACGCTTCACGTCCTCTACCGAAGCTGTGACCCGTTCTGCGAGCCGGCGCATTTCTGCAGCCACGAGCGCAAAGCCGTGGCCGCTCTCACCAGCGCGGCTCGCTTCCAACGATCCATTCAGTGCCAACAGGTCACTTCGATCGGCGATCTCACGAATCACGTCTAGGATCTCCCCTATGCGGTTCGCGTGTCCCGAAAGCTCCGTGATACGGGCAACCATGCGATCTGCCGTGCTCAGTGTTTGCTCGGCATTGGCCAGTACCCCCTGTACCGAATCGGAGACGTGCGCGGCAGAGGCGGATAGGGACTCCATGGTCCTGCTAATCTCTTCCATCGCACTCGACTGCGATGCGGCGGCCGACTCTTGCTCCTGGGATGCGGCCAGAATCTCCGTTGCCGCACTGGCAAGATCCACCGACGTTCCCCGGATCTCGCGCACCATACCGCGTAAGCTATCCAGCATGCGCCGAAACGCATCGGGAAGCTCGCCCCGTCGCGCAATCTCGACGCGCAATTCTCCCCCGGCAATAGCATCGGCGGCGCGACTGAGATCGCGCATCATATCGAGCAGGTCATTGAAGCGATTCGAGAGGCGTCCCACCTCGTCATTCCGTACGACTGGGAGCACGGACAATTCCGATTGATTACCTTCTTCCACAATTCTCTCGGTAGTGGTAATCAGCCGTTCGAGTGGCGTCGTGATTGCCCGTCCTAAGATCAACGCAGAGATCGGCGCCCATAACCCAATCACAATCGCGAAAAGGGTTGCGCTTAGCACGTAGCCCCCGGAGTTCGATGGGACATCGACCTTGGCTACGGCGACCGCTCCCGTTTCCAGTCGCTGGTACGCGATGCGCTCGGAATGGCCCGACACGCGCAGCACGTCCTTGGGCGCGTTCTTCGCGCTTTCCAGTACTCTGGATGCGTACGCGGGCATGACCGTTTCACCGTCTCGATCGCGAAGCAGGGAATTGCCACGGCGATCGAGCACGGCGAGTTCAACACCGGGTATTGTCCCTTGTAGTTCAACCACGGCCTTGCGTACGTCCGTCTCCGCTAGGGTCGGTTCGACCCGTTCCACCAGACGGGCAACGAACTGTTCCGCGTGCGTACGGTTATACAGCTCCTGCGCATCCATCTGCTTGTTGTAACCCAACGCAATGGAGTACACGGTTGGTCCAAGGCCGAGCGCGAGGGCGATCACGCCGATTCGCACCTGAAGCGATTCCGGAGCACGTGGCAGAGCGATTCCCAGCTGACGCGCCTGCGTCGAGCACTCCCCCGAGGCTGGCGCCGTGAGCATCGCAATCAACGGCAACCCGAATGCAAAGCCACCGAGCCATACCCCGGCGACAGCGAGTAAGGTAGCCTCGGTCGAGCCCGAGCTCAGGTAGAGCCGGTCTCCGATGGGTGACCGTAACACGAGATAACCGAGCCCATATGCCAGGCCCCAGGAGGTGCCGTAGAACACACCGACTCGAGATACCGCGCTTTGAAGGCACTCGTCTGCACGAATCACCATCTCCTTGGTACGATCCGACGGCTTGGCGACGGCAAAAGCTTCGTAAGGCCGAAGCTGCGAGCGGACGTACATCGCGCACGAAACGATCTTCAAGACGAGCATGACGGCCATGACCGGGACGGCCGGGTAGGCTATCCCAACGCCTAGAATCTGAAGGAATGAGGCGATGACGAGTGGATTGAAGAACGTATCCAGCGCGGCAAAGGCAAGGATCGTTCTGGCGGTGAGGCTCTTGAATCCCATAATCACGTACCCAGTTCTCGACGTACCAAGAAGAGCGCGTCGATGTTAACGACTAATGCGGACGGTACACCGTCCGTCAGAATCAGCTCGGAGAAAAGCTTCGTGTTTTGTCGATGGAGTTCTGGCATTGCCAAGAGCGAATCGGCGGGTTTGTATACGAGGTGGACTGCGCCGCTGATCAAGACGGGGCGCTGTTGGCCTTCGACCACGACGTGAAGAACCCAAAGCGGACTCGGAGCCGCGAATCGTATCGGTACCAAGTCGGAGAACAAGCGTGGCTGTTCGGGTGCCTCGTCCTTCATCGGCGCAATGTCGATGACACTTTGGGCGGGCAGGGCTAACGCCGTGGGTAGCGTATCGAGCAGGAGATACGCGAACGACTCCAGCGCGAAGTGGGAGGCTAGGGCCACCAAAGCTACGCCTTTCCGACTTCGCGCAGAAGTTGATCGAGCTCAATCAATGGGAGCATTGCATCTGGTCCATCGATTTCGCCACTAGTATATGGAGTGGTACAGACATGGGTTGGCCGGATCGAATCCTCGGCAATGGTCATTACCTCGCGCGCGCCATCGATCGGAATCGCAACCGCGCCAACGGCGTGCTCGACCACCATCACGCGCGAACGAGCCTCAGAAGGAGCTCCAACGCCGTACTGAAGTGCCCGAGGCAGATCCAGCACTGGGATTGCTCGACCTCGCCAGGTCAGCACGCCCGGCAAGACCGGAGTTGCTCCCGGTACAGAGATCCAGGGTGTTGACGAGAGGAACTCCGAAACCATCTTGGCGCGGATGAGAATCCAATGGTCACCCAAGCGGACCGGAACAACGTCGGTTTTCATCGAGCCTCACAGGTCATTGCACCACCCAGTCAGTTCGGTCGCTTCAGCGCGTCGAGCGATTGACGCACTGCGCGTGCGTCGTCACTTGCGGCACGAATGCTCTGCGAGGTAAGTGGCACGGGCAGTTTCTGACCTACATGAGCTGCAGAACTTCACGTAGCCTATGCCTAGACACGATTCCTCCGCGACAGCAGATCTCTGTGAGCCGGAGCTGGTACGTGTGGCCGGGATCGGAGCGGCAACATCGAAATCCGCAGCGGTTTGTGCCGTGCCCGCGGCTACGAATTCGACGGGTGCCACCGCGGCCGGCATTCGTTTGCCACGGTGGACAAGATCATCGTGACCACTGCCGAACAACTGCCGGCGTGACTACTACTGCCGAACAACTGCCGGCGTGACTACTACTGCCGAACAACTGCCGGCGTGACTACTACTGCCGAACAACTTACCGGCTGCCGGTTGTGCCGGAAGGTGCCTGCGCGCTCGTGTGTAACGCGCTTGCAACGAGCGTTTGGTCGGCCATCTTCGGTTCATAGACGCGAGCGGAGCGGCGTGTCTTCAAGAACTGCTCCGCGTGTTCCGGCGAGATGCGCTGGTTGCGATCAAGAGCCTGCAGTACGCACCGCGGCACGCGAGCATTCTCGATGGCACCTGTGGGCATACTGCAAGGTTGTGACCGCAGCCAATGCAGAGGTCGACCCGCTTACTGTTCGCTATGGGCATGTCCTGGTCCTGATCG
>JBLNFG010000043.1:0-4130 GCA_050263495.1 Myxococcales bacterium
GCCCCAATTGGGTCAAGCATAAAGTCACAAGAATCAGCCCCAGTGATGCTTGGTTTAGCGAGCTCCCGAGTTCGTGCATCTTGTGGTTACCTATTCAGGCGTCGAGTTCATAGCAGCCGAATGACGAGGTTCCCAGCCCCTGCTCTGCGTGCTGCGGCGCACCTCCACGACCAACCGCTCCCAAGAGACGCCACTCGTGGGCGACCTCAGGGAATTTCCAGATTGATGGTGCCGTAACACGCCGGACTCACTTGGCGGGTACAGCGTCAGCGTAAATGGCGCAAAATGAACGCGCCTTCGTGTTTACGAACTGATGGCATCGGGCGATACTGCGTCCCGCAAAGCATGAGCTTTCGATGGAGTTATCGATGAAAATAACAGTGTTTGCGCCGTGGCCTTTGGCGATTGCCGGGCTGCTCTTAGCAACATCGCTGTCTGGGTGTGGCGGAGTGATCACGTTCCAGGGCGAAAAAGCATTCTCGATTGGCGGGCATCCTGCGCCAGCCCCAGCACCTACCCCCCCAGCTGACCATGCACAGGTGAGCAACGGAAAGATCGTGATCGACGAGAAGATCCAATTCGAGCACGACAAGGCTGGCATCTTGCCAGTTTCCTTCCCCATCCTCGACGCAGTCGCCAAGGTGATGAAGGAGAATACCCAGGTAAAGAAGATCCTCATTGAAGGGCACGCGAGCGCTGAGGGCGATGCCGCACATAACTTGAAGCTCTCTGACGACCGCGCCAAGAGTGTCATGAGCTATTTGGAGCAACACGGCGTCGACAAGTCTCGCCTGTCTGCCAAGGGCTTTGGGACCAGCCAACCACTGGCAGATAACGCCACCGAGCAAGGGCGAGAAAAGAACCGCCGCGTGGAGTTTACGATTGTTGATCCACCTGCAATGGGAGCTGCCAAATGAAGGACGGATTCACCCTCACCTGTTCAGCGCTCGTCGCGGTCTCCGCGCTCACGCTTGGCTGCACCTTCTATGCCCGCAGCCCCCAGCAGTATCGCGACGATACTGCGAAGGTGCTTGACGCGAAGTCAGCTGAGATTAACAGCTGCTACGACACGGTCCTGAAAGCGACCCCCACTGCAGCTGGCAAAGTGACGGTTGTTTTCACGGTCGAAGAGAAGACCGGGAAAATTGCTGATGCCAAACCAGATCCCGCACGCACCACGGCCCCGCAACCGCTCATCGACTGCGTTGTCAACGCAATCAATGGGCTGATGCTGCAGCCGCCAGATCAGCGGAAGGGCGACGCAACCTTCGAGTACGACTTCACTCAACCAGCGGCCGCGCCGGCTGCTAGCCACGGATAGCGCCGCATCGAACGGCAAATGGAGACGGCGGGCGGTCGTACCGCTCGTCGTCTCCCGCATTCTAGGGGGGATCCCGGGTTTCTATTCGTTGCGAGCAGCCAAAAACCCGAGCGGGGCGACCGAGGAGTGAGAGCCCCCACGCACCGAATTCGGTGCAACCCACGTTCGGAATGTCGGCAGACGGAACTCACTCAGCGCGCGCGTGTTGCGCTAGTCAGATGGTTGGTTGGCTCGTCGCAGTGACGACTGTCAGCGTGCGCTCTTGACCACCAATCGACGTACGACCACGTCAGCAAACGTTAGCAGCGGGTAAAAACTACCTGGAAACGGTCCAAAACGCCGTTCCTACTGCGGTGCTGAGCAGTCGGACCTTGACTCCACGGAACCATTCAGGTTTTCTTGCCGGCGCAATCTTCGCCCCAAGCTGAATGCGTGTTTGCGTCAGCTCTGATTTGTTGGCATTCGAAGTACGTCTTCACACACTGACGCGCTGGAGAACCCGCTGTGACGTTCAGACCATTCCTACACCTCGTTGTTTCGCTAATGGTCGTGTTGACGGCTCGGGCCGCATTTGCCGCCCCTAGGGACGCCGCCACGCTGAAGAAAATCGATGAAGCACTGAACGTGCACTACCTGGCCGCTAGCTACGATAAAGCCGAGGCGACACTCCAAAAGGCTATCAAGGCGTGTGGTGCAAAGTTCTGTAGCCCAGAGGTGCTGGGAAAGGCCTATGTGGCGATCGGCGTGGTCCGTGGCAACGGAAAGCAAGACATCGCCGGAGCGCGGGCCGCGTTCGAAAGCGCGCGCGGAGCAGATCCCAAAGCCACGCTCGACGCGGCACTCGTCACGCCAGCCGTTCTCAAAGAGTTCTACAAAGTCATGGGCCGGGAAATGCCTGCCGATGTAGCTAAGGGCGCCGGCAGTGGTGATGACGACAAGTCAAAGAAGACTCGCCTAGCCCCAGCAGGCAACCTTCGATGCTCGCCAGCTTCCGGGTACGAAGTGCTGACAGCGCAGCCAATCGCGGTGCTTTGCGAACCGCTCGAAGGCGTCGTGCGAGCGGAGCTCTATTACCGATCCGAGGATGAAACTAAGTACACCGCAATCTTGATGTCTGTCCAAGACGGCACCTTGCGGGCGACGATTCCCTGCGATCGCCTGACGAAGCCTGGCAAGCTCAAGGTCTACATCCTTGCGCAAGACTTCAACAAGGAGACGATTGACACCTTCGGAACACTCAAGTCTCCGGCTCACTTTCGCATCGTGAAGGAGACGAAAGAGGCGACGCCTAGCTTCCCCGGGGAAGATCCGCCGCCACGCTGCTCGGAACTGCTGAACGCCTCTGGTGGGCTGGGTCAAAGCTGCACGGCGGACTCGCGATGTCGCAAGGGATTCTACTGCTCCGAAGGAGTATGCGCGGTCGCACCGAAGTGCGAGACGTTGGAGGATTGTGTCTCGAACCGTCAGTGCTTGGAAGGCGTGTGCCAGATGGAGGAGAGCTACGCCGAGCCCCCGCCCGAGCCCGAAACCGAGCCCAACCGTTTCATGTTTGGTTTGCATTTCGGCGCGGATCTATGGCTAGCGCCGAAGGTGAACCAGGTCTGCGGTCAGCAGCAGATCTTGTCGGGCAATTTCAACTGCTACAACGCCGGCGAAGACAAGATCTACGTCTCTCGGACCGATGGACTGAACACCGCCGTAAAGATGGTAGACGACGGAGGTGGCGGAAACGTAGCTTCGGGGATTCGCCTCGCCACAGTACGGCTGATGGCATCGGGCGAGTACGTGTTCACGCCGCATCTCTCGGTCGGTGGCCGCATCGGCTGGGCCTTTGGTGAAGGTCCCCCGACCATTCACTTCAACAATGGAAAGCCGGTGCAGCGTCCTCGATGGTATGCGCCGATCCACATCGAGGCACGCGGGACTTATTGGTTGCGGTCCTTGGGCAAGAAGGGCATTCATCCGTACGTGCATTTGGGCCTTGGGGTCGCCGAAGTGGACGCCAAAGTGCCAATCAACGGGAAGTACTCGCCCCCGCCCTCGAGTGTTCAGCAGACGCGTAAGCTCGACGCGTGGCGCAAGATGGGAATGATGTTCGTGACCGGTGGCCTTGGCGGACTCTACACGTTCGACCGCCACCACGGGTTGCAGCTCAATATCAACGTGATGTACCTGTTCCCCGCAAAGGGCACAGTCATTGAACCTTCCCTTGGGTACGTGTTTGGGTTCTGAATCGTATCAAGCTGCGTCGCCGGGTGAGACAGAGTCCTCCCGGCGAGCAGCGCACCAACGGCCGTTCACGGCGGGATGGTAAAATCTTTCGGAATGGTTACCCGATCGCCAGAGAAGGGAGCCACACGGACTTTGCGAAAGATCGCTGCCACGCACTGAGCAGTGGGTGTTCCGGCAATGGGAGCACCCACCACCCCTGCAGCCACCACGGCCCCACTCGGGTCAAAGGTTACTTGAACACGTGCTGATCCCAGGGGGCCGTCAGGCTTCTTGCAGGTTGAAGCGCGCGACGCGGCAAAGCCCAATACGGCCAGCGCCGACTCCCGATTGAAAGGCGTCGTTGCAGCTGTTGCGGGTGGCGTATTGGCAGCGGGAGTTGGAGCTTTCGCTGCCGTCACCCTAGCGGCTGCTGCAGGACTAGGCTTGGTAAGTGCGGAGCCACGACGCGAATCGACGGAATGACGCGCGGTGGCACCAGTGCTCTCCGCGTCCGTCGCGACGGACTGCACGCTGCTCGAAGGGGTAGTCGCCGCAATCGCCTCCGTAGCTGGCTCTTGAGTGCCGCTCGCAGCACTGG
>JBLNFG010000044.1:0-7163 GCA_050263495.1 Myxococcales bacterium
TGCATGAGCTCGATCCCGACGCCAGACCGCTTAATCCGTAACCCGCGTCGGTACGACCGTACTCAAGGTGGAGCAAGTCGGTGACGTCCTCGACGAGTTGACCAGCGTGAGGTGGCCAGCGTGACCCGCGTCTTGGTGGCGAAACGAAGCACTTCGTTGCGCGCGGCATGACCTCAATCTACAACGCCACAGCGACTGGATTTCGGATCTATCTCTACCAGAGCAACATTTCCCCCACCATCGCCAATGATCGGGAATACCGTATTGCGTGGAAGGGCTCGCCGCAAAACAAGGTCAGTTCGGTGTTTTCTACGGGCCAAACCGCTCGCACTGCGTGGCTCCAGAACCCCGACGACCCAAACGACCGCTACCAGGAGGTAGACTCCTCGACTTACGGCTTCAATGCGCTTCCCTGGCATCAAACTGCTCTCGTTGGTACTACCTCACACTGGAAGTTGACGGGAAACCAGTTCCGTTTTCGGAGCGACGGCTAACGGGTTCACGCTACATGTCCGTTCGGACGCCGCCATCACCCCAGCCATAGCTGAGGCTCGCGGCTGGGCGTTCAACTGGGCGGCTGGAGTTTTGTACGCCTGGAACTACGAGTAGCCCCATTCGCTCCGCCCGGCGACGCGCTACTATGTCCCAGAAACACTGAACAAGCCTCCGCACTTGTGTGTTCGTCATGTCCTCGAACCTAGAGCGCCAATCAGTTTGATTCCCGTAGCGAAAGCGCCGAAACCGAAGCGAGCGAGGCGCCCGAGGAGTGAGCACCACAAGACTACTGAAGTAATCTGAGGAGCGCAGCGACGAGGCCGCCTCGCGCAGCGAGAGGATCGGCGCTTGTAGTAGGGGTTTCAAACTGATTGGCGCTCTAGTGCGCGCTACCCAACATCGACAGCAGCCAATTGCTCCTGCGTCAGCGTGCGCGAACGACGACAGCCATCGTCGGCCGTCAGCTCGCGGAGCGGTTTGCTCTCGAGTGGCGCAACTACGGAGTGTGGCTTTAGCGGTGAGTGCACGAGCGAACCCTGGGGACGATATCGCTCGAATTCGCGGTATAGCGCTTCCAGGTCGGCGTTGAGCTGAGCAGGAATACTTGCAATCATCTTGTCCGCCACAAGTAGCACCGTGAGGCTGCGCCCGCACCAGAGCGCGACACTAACGGGTGCGCGGGCTTGTAACCTTGGACACCTGTGTTCGAGGCCGTCGAACCCTTCCCGCGTGCCTGCCCCGCGTTCCACCTGGCACTGCCTCAGCAACTCGGGTGACGGGGGTTTGTCGGCAACTCGTCACTCCGAGTCGAATTCTGTTCGCTCAAGGGCGGTGCGAAGTTTCGTCGTTACCGCGCCGCCCTGAGTCTCTGAATGTCCACGGAAAACGGCTTGCTCATCACGAAGGATAGACTAGAGCGAGAATGTAATGAACCGAATAGGCGTATTGGGCGCTTTGGCTTTGGTGACTTCCAACTTAGCGACGGGTTGCGATGGCGATTCTCACGCTGCCGAGAACGAGCGTCAGCCTACTGTTGGCGCCGGGGGAAACACTTACGGTGGAACGAACACCAAAGTCACGGGTGGAGCCGCGAATGCGTCAGTCCCGAGCAGTGCCGTCGTCGATCCGCACAAGGTAGTTCAGCTGTTAGCGCTTGGTCGCGAACACGCCTGTGCAGTGATTGATGGTGGCGTGAAGTGTTGGGGAGCCAATTGGGCTGGGCAACTTGGCGATGGTATATGAGCGCGGCAAGGGTTATGGGAACCTGCCGCTGAGCATAATGCCGCTGCACGTCCCCAGAGGCTCTCGGACACTACCGACACGCGCTCTCTACCCGCGATACCTTCGTCGCAACGCGAGCAACCCAATACCGAGAAGGGTGGATGCCCACGAGTTCCTGCGCGATTGGGGAATCGCGCAGCCCGTGCAAGCTCGGCCACTCAGCGGTTCCGCGACGTCATCCGTCCACTGCGTCGTGGCACATAGGTAGTTCGAAAGTGCGCCGAGATTTCCGTACGCGTCTCGCGCTGCAAGCGCAGTCGCGTAGGACTGACCAAGTTCTAGCGACGCGTCGACCACGCCGTCCGTGCGTGCTCCCAACGCTGCTCCACACCCGAATCCAGATAGTTCCGCACGGTCCAGCGATTGCCCACCAAGGGAGCTTACTTCATTCGCAGACTGCGGGGATGCCCCGAATCGCTCTAGAATTGAACTGTGGCAACCTTCGGGATCCTCATTCGGTGCGCAGTAGTACTCGAAGGCATGAGTCGAAGTACCTCCGGTGTTGAATGCCCATTCCAGTTTGAGCGAGTCGTACCACGGTGTGAGCGAGAGCAAGCGCGGCGACGTTGGACCGTTGAGAACGTAATACAAGCGCTGAGTCGTGCTGGCCTGAACGCGACCCACATCGACTCCGATCAGTAGGAAATGGACGGATCCGCTGAGCCCTAACGTAAGCACGACGGAGAAAGCGCGACTGCGACGGCCATGGCACCTCCTCAGTGTGGTGGGGGAGCGGCACGTCTCATATGCACTTGAACCTCTGGCGCTCTACGACGGTGCTTGGGAGCGCGGTGGCGCCACGAACTACGTTCGGCGTTGGTGCTCGAGCGGAGCCGCACCTGTGCGTTACCAAAAAGCTCGGCGACGCGGGCGTCGAGCGCGGCACCGAGTTCGAGGGCAAGCGGCGTGTTTAGAATGTGATGACGCAAACACGCCAAGACGGCGCCGCGTAATACGGTGTCCGCAGCAACGTCGGCATCAGCGAGCAGTCGTGATGCAAAGCTCCACAGATCTTCATCCGCTGGACCACTGGCGCACACCGCGCGAGCGCGATCGCACGCGTCTTGAGCGCGACCCTCCGCGATGCAAGTCGAGCGTGCGGTTGTGCAGGATGTTGCAGTGACTCGAGCTCCGCGGAGGTGTTCGTCGTAATAATGAAACGGCACAGCGAATCCGTTCGGAGCTTGTTCGGGAAGTAGGTGATGAAGCTCGGCCAAGTTCGCTGCCTTGACGCCAATGCTGGTCCAATCGCCGAACGCAAGTTCGTCGAAGAGGGTAGTCCCGCACGTTCGAGGTTGAAACTCGGCACAGTGGTCTTTCGTCCGGAACTAATTCTTTGGTTGGCTCGCCGCGGCCACGGCCAGGCACCGATCTCGCCTCTGCGTCACGCGACGCTCAACTTCAGGCCGTGGATGAGGATCCTGAAGACCGAGCGCGCTGCTCGGTCGGCATCGGTCGGATCGATGCCGAATGGCGCGTTCAACTGCCGCTCGAGCTGCAGCACCGCGTGCCCATGAATGGTCGACCAAGCTGCCATGGTCTGGGTGCGCGATACCTCTTCTGTTGCTGGTCCACCGCGGAGCTCGACGAGCGCATGCCGAAGGACGAGAAGCGCCGCGCGCGCGGCACGATCCAGTTCCGGAAAGTCGGCGAAGGGCTTGATGCTCGGGTGGAACATCACACGAAACAAGCCGGGACATTGCAGCGCAAATGCCACGTACTCAGTGCCGAGCTCCACCAGCTGTTCTGTGCCGGTGTCATGTTGAGTGACGGCGACGAGGCGAGCTTCGAGCTGGCGAAACCCCCTGCAGGCCAGCTCCGCAAGCAGCTCCACCTTTCCTTGAAAGTGACGGTAGGCCGCCGCGTGCGTCACCCCTGCCGCCGCAGCGACTTCGCGCAGGCTGAGGTCGACAACTCCAGTCTTCGCCACCTGTTGCTCCGCAGCCAATATCAGAGCCTCCCTCAGATCACCGTGATGATAGTGCCCCGCGCGCTTGCGGATCCGCGGCGGTCTATCCGGCTTCTTGGTGGACGCCATTACCACCAACTTGACACGAACGACGCCGCACTGCCAGTAGATACGTCAAATGTTTCCGGTGGTTACATTCGATGTTGCCGGTGGTCACATCGAGTGTCAGCCTCCGGAGTGTGACTGAGTCCGGTTGCTCCAAGCCCAACCCTTGCGCGGAAGGGTTGGGCTGCATTCCGCCCCAGCCAACAGCATCGGGAAGCACTCCATGAGACGTCATCCAATTGCAACCTCGGGGAGGACCTGCTCGCTGGGGCATCCGCTAGCAAGCGTACTTGGTATCGTGATGTGGAGCGCACTCGCGCCAGCGGCGGCAACCGCCGAACCGAAGGCTGTCAACGCTGAGACTGCAAGTCAGAAACCCGAGCCGGCGCGCCCGGGCAATGATGCGCCGGAACCCAAGCCTGAAGGCTGGGGAGTCACTGGCTATCCGATCATTTACTATTCGCCGGAAACGAAGGCTGCCCTAGGTGGTGGATTGGTGCTCTACCACAACAGCCCGGGGTTACGCCCTGACGTGACAGAGCTTGAGTTGATGGCGACGCAGAAGCACCAGCTTGAGCTCAATCTGGAGCAAACAACGTATTTTCGCGGGAACGACTTCGTTCTATGGACGAGGGGCGAGGCACGCCGGGCACCTGACACCGCGTTCTTCGGGGTTGGTGCCGACACGCCTTCGAGCCAGAAGGAGACATACCTTCACAAGACGCTTAGTCTGAGCACTTCGTTCTTGGCGAGAACGCTGGGCGATATCTATCTGGGGCCAGCGTTGAGCCTCGCCGGATTCCAAGCAGAAGATGTGGCAGCTTCAGGACAACTCGCCAAGAAAACGCTCACCGGCGCACGCCGAGAGCAGACAATTGGCGCGGGCGCTGCGCTGCGCTGGGACACTACGGATAGCGCGTTCTATCCCACTCGTGGGTTCCAAGTCAGGGCCTCCGGTTTGCTGCTTCGCAAGGAACTTGGCTCTCATCACAACTTCGCGCAGGTCTCGCTCGATCATCGGCAGTACATCAAGCTGCTGGACGAGCATGTGCTTGCGCTGCAATTTATTGCGACGACTACTTCCGGTGACGTTCCATGGCAGAAGCTGCCATTGCTCGGCGGGATGAGGATGCTTCGCGGCTATTACGAAGGACGGTACCGTGATCGCATCTACGCGGCAGCGCAGGCTGAGTATCGATTCCCGATCTATTGGCGCTTTGGCGGCGCGGCGTTTGTGGCTGCTGGCGAGGTGGCGAGGTCCTTTGGCAGACTCTCGGTAGACGCGCTTCGGGCCGCCGCAGGCGGAGGGCTGCGATTCATTCTGGACAGTGACGAACACATCAATCTCCGCGTTGATTTCGCCGCAACGCGTGAAGGCAATACCGAGTTCTACATTTCGCTTCTGGAGGCCTTCTGAGGTGTGATCCCATGACAAGAACGAAGCTACACTTTTCTACCGGCTGTTTGGCTATCGTCGGGAGTGGTCTGGTTATCGCGAGTCAGGCGACGCTTGCCGTTGTCTTTGACTATCCCAACGTCATGCGCGAGACGACTCTGGTTGTCTTGCAGCGGTATCACGCTGCTGGCGTGGCCGCACCGTTGGCCTGGTTCGCATTTGCCTTGGGCGCGTTCGCGATCGCTCCCCTCGCCGTGCTGCTCCAGTCCGTCGCTGCACGAGAGCCTTCGCCGCTGCTCAGAGTCGGCACAACGCTGGGGGTTTTGGCCGGATTCTCTTACACGATTGGCATCATGCGCTGGGTACTCTTGGCAAAGATGCTGGCCACCGAGGTCGTCAGTGCAGCTGCGACGAGCGTGGAGAAGGCGAGCGCGGCGTTCGTTTTTCGAGCCTTCGACGTCTACTGTGGCAATTCATTTGGCGAGACCGTCGCTCCGCTGACGCACGGGGCTTGGGCGACGATCCTGGGTGTTCACGCGTTAGGCACGGACCTCCTTCCGAAATGGATGGCGTGGGCGCAGATTGTCTGCGGCATTGCGATTGCCATGCGTCCGCTCGAGTACGTTGGCTACGAGTCGCTCGGAGAGATCGGTGACATCGGTGTCGGTGCGTGGACGGTCCTGCTCGCAATTATTGGGATCCGTTTGCTCAGGCAGTCCCTGCGTCACGGGCCCAGCTGACACGATTGGACACCTTGACTCGTCCTGCTCGCCGTGGCGCTCGATTCGATCGTTCCGCAATCGTCGACTTGAGCCGAGCCGATGCGCGGTATCAAGTCCAACGGGAAGACTTTGAGCTAGCGGATCGTGGTGCGTCGGGGTGCTGCCGGCGGATGCGTTGCCATGCTGCACAGTCCACCGGGCCACGTTCGGTGTTGCCGCTGGTCACTTTCTATGTTACCAGTGGAGACATGATGCCCCCGATCGCGCACGATAGGGATGGACGCTCGCCCAGACGACGGGTCTTCCAGCTGCCACAAGAGCTGGTGCTCGTACAGGCGAGGATGAGCGTGGCCAACGCGTTCCTCGTGCGACGAGGCGCACGTGCGATGCTCGTGGATACGGGCAGCACTGGCGATCTGCCAAGGATCGCTGCGCTGCTGCGCGAGCAGGGCCTCAACCCAGGTAGCGTGGCCATCGTGGTGCTCACTCACGGTCATGCCGACCACGCCGGCACAGCAAGCCAGCTGCAGGCATTGGGAATGCCGATCCTGGCGGGGCGCGGCGACGCTGCCACGCTCGCCCGCGGGAGCAATGGTCGCCTGAGTCCGCAGAGCCTCTTTGCGCGGTTGCTTACCCGGCTCGTGCAACATGCTTTCGTTCCGATACGCGCCAGTCATTGGCTCGATGGGCCCATGAACCTCGGATCGTGGGGCTTTGCCGACGTCAGTATCGAGTCGTTGCCGGGGCACACGGCCGGTTCGCTGGTTATCACGCTGCCTGGGGATGTCGTGCTGGCGGGCGACTTGATCCTGGGCGGGCACTGCAATGGAGCGCTCTGGCCGCAGCGTCCCCTGCAACACTACTTTCAGGACGACGCCGAGGCGAATCGGCGCAACGTCGAGCTTCTGCTCGCTCGGGGTACTCGGCGGTTCTTCGTCGGCCATGGCGGCCCCATCGACGCGGATGCGGTCCGGCCGTGGCTCGCCGCGATGCGGCCCACACCATCCCGATGTGGTTTCTGGAGGAAACCATGAATCGACGGTCTTTCATCGTGGCCGTGACCCCGGCGGGTGACGCCTATGGATAGTTTTGGGCCGCCCATCGATTAGCCACTGCTCACCAAGTGGCCACCCCAGCGCTGCCGATCACGTTACCGAGTTTGTTCCGATAGCTGACAACTGACACCTGATGGCCGGCGAAAACACTGAGACATCTCCCGCCAAATCTGGCAATGAATGCGCTTCCAAGAGACCCA
>JBLNFG010000045.1:0-5465 GCA_050263495.1 Myxococcales bacterium
ATCGAAGCATACGAAAATCGTGGTATCTTGACGCCCTACGAGAGCAAGGATCTAGAGGACATCATAGCGCTGCTCGATGGCGCTCCAGAGCTCGAGCCGAACATTCTCGGTCAAAGCGATGAAGTGCGCACATACATCGCCGAGTGGTCCGCACAGTTCGTAGATAACCCTCGAGCGAGAGACCTGGCCGAAGGGCACTTGGCTCGTGGTCCCTTGTTCGATGAGCGCCTAGAACGTGTGCTTGAGAGACTTCGACGCCTGGCAACGACGCGGCCTTAGTCGTGCAAGGAGCAGCATTCGTCGCGCGTCAGGCACTTCGAAGCGGGGCTCAAGTCGAAGGGGCATCTCAGTGGTATCAACTCACCTCGACAGTGGCTGGTCGACATTACGCGCCGGATGAAGCCGGGTACCATTCGGAGGCTGATCCGCGACGCCGGGGAGTAAGTACCCCGGGCGGCGCTCCATCGAAATCTGACCATCCAAGCCAAGGAAAGCCGAATGAGGCTTTCCAGGATCAAGGCAGGTTGCTGTTCGAGGCGATGATTCGTAAACTGAGTTCATGGCACAAGACCTGCAGACATCTGAGATCCTTCGCGTGGCCCGGCGGCACGGGGCAAACACCGTGCGGATCTTCGGTTCTAGGGCTCGAGGCGATCACCGACCCGATAGCGATCTCGACCTGCTCGTTACGCTAGAGCGGAATTGCAGTCTGTTGGACGTAGTAGCCAACAAGCAGGACCTGGAGGATTTGCTTCACTATCTCGTCGATGTAGTAACGGAGAATGGCCTCTCACCGTACATTCGCGACGGAGTGCTTGCCGAAGCGCGGCTACTCACAGCATGACCCTGCCAACGCAACTCATGTACCTTCGACACATGCGTGACGCGCTCGTGTCTGTTCAGGATTACACGAGAGGTGGACTGTACCCTGGCGCCGCATCGCTGGAATGCGCGACGTGCTGATTCACCACTACTTTGGCGTCGATCTCGAGATCGTCTGGCAAGTTGTCGAGTTTGATGTCCCCAGTCTTCTGCAGGCGGTTGCACGTCTAATCGGGGATATTGAACGCTCGGGGGCATAGCTCAGTTTCTGTCAGCCCCCCAACCCCTCTCCGTGCTTCTCGTCAATCGCGTGCACGACGTCTGCCACTCGACTTGCCTTCCCTCCGCCTCAGCACCTGACGTAACTCACCGCGCGTCAATGAGCCGCGCCTCATCGACCAGGTATTGTGCGGCTTGACAAGGTAGGTCCCGCTTCGGCGATTCATCGGAGTGCACCGCGCTGTGCCGCGTGATCGGTCGGCGTGGTTCGTCGGAGTACACCGCGCTGCGCCGCATTGTCGGTCGGCGCGACTCATCCGTTGCGCGATTTCTTTCGTGATTATTCTCTGGCACACACAGCCGCGTAATCGTACTTTGCGCCCGTGCCTTCGCGCGAACACGAGACACTGCGTTTGCTATTTCAGAATCGACCAGAGCTCGCTCCGGCGCTTCTGCGTGAAGCTCTCGGCGTAGAGATACCAGAGTATTCGAGCATTCGCGTCGAATCCGCGGACCTCACCGACATCGTTCCGGCGGAGTATCGAGCAGACTTGGTGGTATTGCTTGTCGACGGCAAACCCGTGCTGGCGATCGTGGTCGAGGTGCAGCTATCGCAAGACGATCGCAAGCTTTACACGTGGCCCGTCTACGTGGTGGGGCTTCGAGCTCGGTTCGAGTGCCCAGCAGTGGTGCTCGTCGTGACCTCGGACCCCTCAGTGGCACGCTGGGCCAAACGTCCCATCGCAATTGGCCCTGGCGCTTCATTGAGTCCCTGGGTGATTGCACCGGACGAGGTGCCGGTGGTTATTGACCCCGTGCAGGCAGAGCTTTCCCCAGAGTTGGCTGTTCTATCAGCGATGGCTCACGGCCGTGACGACGTAGAAACAGCCGTCAAAATCGCGTCGGCAGCAATGTCTGGCGTTAGGCAACTAAGCGGCCAGGACCAGATTATGCTATATAGCGATCTGATTCTTGCTGCGCTGAGTGACGCTGCCAGAAAGGCCTTTGAGATGATTCCAGAAGGTTACAAGTTCCAGAGCCCGCTGATCCGCGACTCGATCGAGAAGGGACTTGTGCAAGGCCGTGCCGAGGGGCGCGAGGAAGGCCGTGCCGAGGGGCGCGAAGAAGGCCGTACTGAGGGAATGGCACGAAGCGTTTTGGCCGTGCTCGAAGCACGTAGTATCCCAATTTCGACTGAACTCCGAACGCGCATCATGGCCTGTTCGGATCTGGAGCAACTCTCTCAGTGGCTACGGCGGGCGGTGACGGTTGTGTCCGCGGACGAGCTGATCACGCAGTAACGGGCAGAACACACTCTTACGGCATTTCATTCTTCGCGGCCATCACCAGCCCGTAACTCGCCGCGTCAATGGGCCGCGCATCATCGACCAAGTGTTGCGTGGTTTGGCGAGGATGGGTACAGCATCGGCGCCGTGCACACTGCGCGGCCTGGAGTACCAGAGCCCGCTGATCCGCGACTCCGTCGAGAAGGGACTTGTGCAAGGTCGTGCCGAGGGTCGCGAAGAGGGCCGTACTGAGGGAATGGCACGAAGCATTCTGGCCGTGCTCGAAGCTCGCAGCATTCCGGTTGCGCCTGAACTCCGAACGCGGATCATGGACTGTTCAGATCTCGAGCAGCTCTCTGAGTGGCTACGGCGTGCTGCGAGGGCTACGTCAGCGGACGAGCTCATCACGCTGTAGCGGACGGAACACTCTCTCACGGCATTCCTTCCCCGCGGCTATCACCTGACGCAACTCACCGCGCGTCAATGGGCCGCGCATGATCGACCAGGTGTTGCGCGGCTTGACCAAGATCGGGCCGGCGTCCGCGGCGTGCACATTCCGCACCACGAACCACCGCGGTGCGAGGCGGGCGATGGTGTGTTCCATCTCCTTTGGATCGCTATCGGTCGTGGTCGCGACGGACAGACCATCCAGGACTCGGTCGCGATCGGCGTCGGTTTGTAACCTGCCGATGCACCACAGGCCCGCGTTGGAGAGCGCGCGATAGTCCAGATCCATTGGGTTTTGTGTCGCGATCACGACGCCCACGCCAAAGGCGCGGGCTTGCTTCATCAACGACACGATGGGACGTTTGGTGGGTGGATTGGCGGGATGCGGCGGCAGATAGCCGTACACCTCGTCGAACACCACTAGCGCCTTGAGCTCGCTCGAGCCGGGCAGCCCGCGCACCCACGACAGGATTTCCTCCAGCACGACGCCCAAGACGAGTACACGCTCCTCGTCGTCGAGGTGCGCGACGCTCACGATCACGCCCGGAGTGCGGCCATCGCGCGGCTTGACCCACTCCGCGATGTCGAGACTGGCTCCCGTGCGCCAAGTGGAGAACGTCGGTGCGGCGAGCAGCGAATTCAGTGCAGCCGCGAGGCTGGCGCGCTCAGACTTGCGCAGAAACGAGTTGATCGGCAGTGCGCCGATCTGAGTGATGGGTGGCGACTCCAAATCCTGCATCAGCGAGGCCATATCCGCGGCCTCTCCCAGCAGGAGCCGCCGCTCCGCGAGCACACTCAGCAGCACGTGTTCCCGACTCTTCGCCGGATCGGGATCGCGCCCGAGCAGCCGCAGCACGAGCGATACTCCTGCACTCAAAGCGTCACGCGCCGACTCGGGATCCGTATCCCAACGAGCGGAACGCCGCTCGAGCGACGAAAGCACGTGCAGCGACTCGCCCATGCTCGCGCCAGGCGTAATTACGCGCAACGCGCTCGTCGCCGCGAACTGCGCAGCTCGTGGCGACGACGTTGGTATGGGCGCGCCAGAGCCCACGATCGGCGCGAGGGATTCGGGAACCCCTTCAGGAAACGTCAACAGCAGATTGGGGAGATCCCCCTTGATATCGATCACGATGGTCGGGATCCCGGCACTGAGCGCCTCCTCCACGAGCACGGTGACGAGCCCCGTCTTTCCACTGCCCGTCATGCCTACGACGACGCCGTGCGTAACGAGGTGACGCGCTGGGAGCAGTAGACGTTCACCGCCGGAGAACCCGTCCAGGTGCCTCCACTGCCCCAATTCCAGTGCTGGAACACGACTCATTGCAAGTTCCTTTCTAAACACAACTAGCCCAAACACAACTAGCCCAAACACAACTAGCTAGAAAGAATCCAGCCAGGGGCCGCCGCCTCCACGGATACAGCAACCCCCGACTGGACTGCTTGGATCGTCACCACCCGTGCTTACGAGACGAAGGGGCCCGACGCTGCGACGTCGGCTGCGGTTCTTCCTGCATTAGTACCGGAGGAGGTAGCTGGGCTGGTTGGACTGCTTGTGCTGGTTGTGCCGCGCTGTGGAGCTGCGTTAACGCCACTCGCGTCGGGTGGGGGCACACTTTCGCCGTCAGAGGTTCCGCTGTCCGCCTCACTCTTGCGCTTCGATCCACCTCGCCCCGCGTAAAGCGACGGTGTCACGGTGTCGGCGTCTCCATCGTGCCAACGCAGATAAATGATTGCCCGTCGCGCATCGTCGTAGGCTGCGTTGAAGAGCGTAAACGCGCGATTCCGCAGGTCAGTTGCTTCCTGCTCCACCGCCGCACGCTGCTCACGCTCTCCGACAATCCGAAGTAGCCGGGCGGCGATCTTCAATGCGCGGTCAATCTCCGCCGCGGTCGCGCCGCACTTCCCCTCGATTTGTTTGTAGTTTTCCCTTAACACCTACGCCAAGATCTGCAGTTCCGTCGCAACGTTCTTGTGCCCGACCAGCCCGTTGTACTCCTTGAGAGCCGACGGGTTAATATGGTCGCGCAGGACCAGTGTTGTCGCGTCTGCGTGCAGACGCTCCCGAAGTTTTAAGCCTTCCTCGTACACCGACTTCAAATCATCCGGGGGCTTCGTCGCGGTTGCGTAGAGGGTATTCGCGTGGCTCAAGGCCATGGCGTACTCTTCAAGTCGATCAAAGCGCGCAAGATCGAACTCTGGCAGCTGTTTGGTCATCGCGTCGCGGTAACGAGGGAGCTCCTTTACCACGCCCAACACCGTCGCAATGGCCGACGGTACGTCGATGCTGATCTGAGTCAGGTCATCGGGAGATAGTGCCCGCATCTCGGGCAGCACTCGCTGATACGATTCTTCGAATAGGATCTCATCGTTTACATCGGCTTTTTGTGTCAAATTGGTCATAGTGTTCTCCCAGATCGCGCCGGAATTCACGGCGCGCTCATCACCCTCTTCATACGCCCGAGGGTGACTCATTGTGCATCCATTACGCGCTTTGTACACACGATGGATTCATTTTGTTCCCCGGGGATCGACTCAAACGCTCCATTTCGCGAAACAGTGAGACACTGAGACACTGTGACTTATTGCTGAATGAACGATTCGGATCATCGGGGACCAGGAGCGAAACGCGTCACGCTGGTCTTGGTTTGCGCGATCCAAACCACGATGTTCGGTTCAATGCGTCACATT
>JBLNFG010000046.1:0-4281 GCA_050263495.1 Myxococcales bacterium
CACCCCCCACTCGACGGCTTCGCGCAAGCGCGCTTCCAAAGCTAGCATCCACGGCTCCCGATCAAGGACGCTGCTAGGTGAACCAGTAATCACCACCGCGACGTAGCGATCCAGCCGCGGAATGGCTTCGGATCGGCAATCAATCACTTCCCATGCTTCGCGCAGCTGAAGGGCGACCTGCGTACGAATCAGAGCGTCGAAACCACCACAGCGTCGACGCACCGATTCCAGCGGTGAACCAGTGACCAGAATGCCTATCAGTTTCTCGGTAGCGTCCGATTCGTCAGTCATGCGCTGCTCTTCGATGTTGATCCTTTCACCGATAGGGGCTTCCTGCCATGCACCAGAGAGCTCTTGTACTAGGGTAGCCGAGCTTGTATGTCGTCCATGTTAACGGAAAGTGTCCTCGACCGCGGCTAACCATTCGAATGCGACACGGTTGAATGCTCGGGTACCGCACTCAGTGACGGAAAGTGGCGTATTGACGCGCAAGGCATCGAGCACGGCACGGGAATCGGACCGAATCCGAACCGGGACAAGTCAACCGTGGTCGACGCTGCACAGCCCTGCTGGCAGGCGCCGTAGTGAGTGGCGTGCGCGTTCACTATCACGAACGCGTACCGAAATTGGTTTGGGTGCGCGTGCAGGTGAGGGACGAAGTGAAGGAGCACCGGCATGCGCGCGTGCCTGCCCTCCTCGCGTGCTCTCGCTCGCCCGGTCTCGCTTTGACCGATACGGGCGTCGCATCACTGCGTGGCGGGACAGACGGATCGAAGTCGAAGCCATCGCGCGCACTCCTTCCGCCGGATGACGCGACACGAGGCGTTGGTGGGCGAATGTTGGCTACAGAAAGCCAACGCGAGGGAGGGCAACGTCACGCAGGGTCCGCGGCCGCAAGGCCGACGTCCCCGCAAGCGCGTACGATCAGACTATGGGTGACCCTCGGGTCATCTACCGTGCATTGCGCGCACAGGGCATTCTGGGAACCACAGGGCACTTCGCCATGAATGTTCAACTGCTTGTCGACTCCATCGTTCGCCAAACGACCGTGCTCATCGCACAACTCGCGACGAGCGGCGGGATCCGCGCACCTGTCGCACACATTGCGAACCAGGTGTTTCTCGAATTAGCCAAGGAGCTCGAGGCTCAGGGGGTGAGCCGAAAGGTGAGCGCGGACATGTTTGGGATGGCGCTACGCGCATACGTCCGCAAAGTTCGACGTTTGGGTGAGGGACAAACCGAATGCGGCAAGACTTTGTGGCAGACTGTCCTTGATTTCATTCGTCGCGAGGAGTTGGTTACGCGCGATCGCATCCTCGAGCGTTTCGATCGCGATGACGAACTGCAAGTCTCGTCCGTGTTACACGATCTGACCGAGAGCAGCATGGTGTTCTGCTCTGGTTCGGGCAAACATGCGGTGTTTCGCGCGGCCACTGACGCGGAACTCGGCAGACTCGCCGAACTCGAGGGTCAGCACGGGCTCGATGAGTTCGCCTGGGTCCTGGTGTTCCGTCACGGACCGCTTGCCGATGAAAAGTTGGCAGAGCTCCTAGGAAGGAAGCCCGAAGACATCGCGGCGCTGATCGAGCGTCTGATTGCACAAGGTAGGGTTCAGCGCGGCTCGAGCGGGAAGTTGGGTGCTCCGGAGTTCGTAATTCTGCCAGGGGCTACCGCTGGTTGGGAGGCTGCTGTCTTCGATCATTTTCAGGCCGTCGTGCAAACGGTGTGTCAGCGCCTGCGCGCCAATGCAGGCGAAGAGCTCGACACCCCTGCCATCGGCGGCAGCACGTATACCTACGACATCTGGCAAGGTCACCCACTGGAAGTTGAGGTTACCGACCGATTGGGTGAACTGCGACGTCAATGCCATGAGCTTAGGAAACGCGTCGAAGAGTACAATCGCACGCACGGGGTTCCGGATGAATACCGACAGATAGTCACTTACGTTGGACAATGTGTCCTCGAACGCGAAGCGGGAGAGCAAAAGGGAGAAGCTTAAGATGAGAACTACATCGAAGAAGTGGTCAAGATTGGCGTGGCAGGCGCTCCGTGTTCTGCCGCTTGGGTTGCTCGGGTTTGCCTGTGTTGGGCAGCTCAGCGAGCCAGCAGTGGGCGGGGAATCCAGCTTCTTGCGAGCCTGTGCGGGGCAGTGCGGCGACGGCCTTGAATGCATCTCCAGCGTGTGCACGCTGGGCTGCCTCCTAGCGAAGGACACCTGTGGCAAGATCGACGAGCGGGCGACGTGCACCAACGCCAGCATCGAGACAGGCAATGTGGCAGTGTGCGATATCACGTGCACTCGCGATACGGACTGCAAGCCTCTTGGTAGTGGATTTCGCTGTGAAGGGGGATTCTGTCGCGGTGCGAAGCTAGGCACTGGAAATGCACAGGGTGGTGGCACCGGGACGACGCTGATTGGGGGCGCATCGAGTGCCGGTGGTGCAAATGGCGTGGGTGGCGTCGGGGGATCGATGCCCACCACCATAGGCACCCCGACGGCGGGAAGTTGTCGCGTTGCCTATCAAGAGTACGCCTCCGGCACTACGGGGATCCCCATCGCCGATGGCTCGAGCTGCGGCACTTGTACGTGCACTGACGGCAAGGTCGAATGCGTGAAGCTAGACGACTGCCCACTCGGAACGCCCGTCGTCCCCTGCACAGATCTGAAGACCGACGCAGTCGACGAGCGATTGCCGTTCATCGCGGGGGACAGTCTCAGCTTGACCGTGGGGCATAGCGGCGGTTGCGCCACTCACGATTACGCGTTGTGTTACGAACAAGGAATCGGCGCGTCCGTGCCAGAATACGTTTGGCTGCACCTGATCCACGACGGCCACGGCGACGGCTGTGAGGCTTACGTCTCCAAGCCATTGACCTTCGACCTAAGGCCACTCGCCCAGCACCTGACCCAGAATTTCTCGCCAATCCATCTCGTGAACACCCCGTATGGTCTTTACGTGTTTGGGGAGGCAGCGACGTGCGAGGAGCGGACGCAGGCGGCTCGCAACCAGATCCTCACCTCATTCGATGCAGTGACCAAGGCCTGCAACACGGACGCGGATTGCGCGGTGTTCACACAATCGAGTTCGTGCTACCCGAGCTGTGGCACGGTGGTGTCGACTCTCACGCCTATCGATCCATATTCCGGGATCACCTCGACCCAGCTCAGCGCGCGACTCACTGCCGTGGACGTCGGGCAGTGCTCTCGGATGCAAGAACTGCAATGCCCAATCCCGATGGTGGACTGTGCGCGCACCGTCGCAGCTTGCGTCAACAACCAGTGCGTCAACACGGCCCTCTGAGGCTAGCTGTCGCGGCCAGGTGGGAACTGCGAACCACGAGTGCGGAGAGGACACGTGTTCCTCTCCGCACTCGCCCGCTCATCGAACGGTGCATGAGGGGAGATCGAGTGGGAGCGTAGTTGCCAAGGTCGCAGACGGCTTACGAGGCGCTCGCTCGATATCCGGACGGGCACGGAAAGCTCGCATATTGACGCTCAACTGTTCTGCGACACTACGGGACGCTCTTTCGGGTAGCGACGTTCAGTGCTGTTAGCTTGTGCAACGAACCCGACGACTAGCGCAATCCAATGCACAACTTGCGCGCCGAATTGCACGAGTTGTGCACCCGAGCACCACACACAACGATGCCCTGAGCCCCGTCGATCGACGACGATTCATCGAAACCTCGGAGATGTAAGAACTAGTTCAAAATCGACAAGTGGCGCTTAACTTTTGGTACACACGATGCAGCAAGGCTGGCGTGTTTCGCAAACTCGAAACGCGGGAGAAGAAATGGGAAGCACACGCGCTTTTTTGCACCTGTTCCTTACTGCATCGATTTTCATTGGTCTCGCTCCGGCCTGCGCGAACGACGACACGGGTTACTATGGGGAGGAAGACGAGGCCGCCGCTGACGTCGCGCAGAGCAATAGCGCCCTGACCGGCAGCATGACGTACGTTCTTCAGCGCTCTTCGAACCCAACCGCAGATGAACTTGATGCATACGCCAAAATCACAGCGGCGAGGAATGCGGCCGTCACAATGTATAATGGGCAAACCACTCTTTCGCGCCAAGTCAATGTTCAGTACGTACCTTCCGTCGCAACAGCAGACGGTAATATGAACGGCACCATTAGGTTTGGCTCAAACAAGTAACCTCCCCGATCTTTACCGCGCCTCTGGCGCTCCCACGCGCGTGTTCACTGGCCGTCTGCGGCGTCTGCCACACTGCGTGTGGCATCGTGACCCTCACAGTACTTCGTCCAGCAAGCTGGACTTC
>JBLNFG010000047.1:0-4404 GCA_050263495.1 Myxococcales bacterium
CCGACCTATCTGAGCGATCGAACCGGACTAGTGTAGCCGTCCGACCGCTAGCCGAGCATGGTGAAATACGCCCCTTAGCTCGGCGGTTTGATGATTGATGCGATGCAGTCGCGACCAAGTAGGACAAATGCCCCGTTTAGCGCAGCAGATTGACGATTGGCGCGGTGCAGGTCGCGTCTACCATGGAAGACAAAACGAGCCTCTTAGCTCGGCGGTTTGATGATTGATGCGATGCAGTCGCGCCGACCAAGTAGGACAAGATGGGCCGTTTAGCTCGGCTGCTTTGATGGTCGGTGCGGCGCGGTAACGGCGACGAGTGCGCGGTGGTTGCGTCGCGCCAGCGGATTTCGGGCGCCAGCGGTGTGCGACGAGCGAGCGATGGTTGCGTGATGTCGCGGATTTCTTGGCGCCGGCGGCGAGTGTCGAGCGAGCGATGACGGGTTGGCGTTGCGGGTTGCTCGCCTCCGCGAAACGGCTTCGGAGGAGGTCGCGTCGCTGCGTCGCTGGTGCAAATTCGTACCAAGCTCTCGAATAAAGGTCGTCCTAAGGTCAAATCTGCCAACCGTGTGTGCGCGCGTGAAGGCGGCTCCTCATTCTGCACCGTCTCGCGTCAGCTTCCGGGATGGCGAAAGGGGATGGCGAAGTCAGGTATCGCTTGCCTGACCGGTGTAAACGAGCGCTGGCAACCAAGGATTGCCCGCTAGGTAAACGTGCTTCCAGGAGCCCTCCGATGGAAGTCAGGTATCGCTTGCCTGACCGGTGTGACGAGCGCTGGCAACAAGGACTGTCCGCTGGGGAAACAAGCTTTCAGGAGCCCTCCGACTGCGCGCCAAGTGCTTGCAGAAAGGTTTCCAGCTGTGCGGCGAGCAAAGATCGTCTCAGAGCAGCTCGGTCCTGGGGGAGTGTGACCGGATGGACTAAGCTTTGACCCATTAGAGGTTTCGAATGAAATTTCAATCTTCTCATTCTTGCGCTTGGCTTCTGCTAATCGCGTGCTCGATAGCGGCTCCTGCGGTCCTGGTAGCCAGCTGTTCTACCGGCGAAGCCGGAATGTGGTCGAATTCGTCGACCGCACCTACGAACAACGGTGGTGGTACCGGCACTGCACCGAACAATTCGACGAATCCGAGCGGCAACAATCAGACCGCGATCAAGATCAATATCTGCGGCGAAGCCGGTTGTGCCGTTACGCGCGGAGATGGCGAATGCGACGGCGGGGTCACTTACACGATCATCGGTAACAACAAGCCGCTGACGAAGCGCGTGATGCAGGCATCCAACGCTGCTTCCACTTCCACTGATCCCTGCAATCAAGTGATTGAATGGAGTGCACCTGATGCCGAGGCTCCAGACGTTTGGAAGCCGCCGCTCACGGAAGACTACTCGTGCCCCGCAGGTTCGATTCGGGTGCACGTCCGCGACATTTGGTCGAAGCAGGCGAATCCGACGCTGGCAACGCTAGACAAGCGTCCCTTTGCGGTGCAGCTAATCCAAAGCCCAAGCTGGGCGCCAACGGCGGCGCGCGCCGAGACAGCGGGCTGCGATTGGTACTCGGTGTGTGCTCCCCAGCCGTACCTCTCGAAGTTCCGGTTGGGAGCCATGGGCACGGATTCATGCTCGGCACCGCAGGCTAACTCTGGGGAATTCGACATCTCGAGCTTTGCGGGCAAGAGCGACGTCTGGATCGACTACACGGGCTCCAGCTCGTCGTTGCCGGCGGATTATACGAATGCCAAGGGAGGGTTCCGCGTCACCGCGAACAAGAGCGACGTCGAAGCGCTGCTCTGCCCGCCCGGCAAACCCGACGATAGTATTCCGGAAGGCTATACCAAGCTTCACATCCGTTGGTTGTGGGGTGATCCGTCGCGCACGGGCTTCCCTGGGACGGGCTGCGAAGAAACGCAGATGGGCTTTACCACGCCGCCCTATCCAACCACTCTCAAGATTCAGGCGGGTGGCACCTGCGGCAACATGCAGGCGATGCTCGAGCTGCAGAACGGACACTGCCCGTGGTACTTCGCGCTGATCCCGAATAGCCAATGGACCACGGGCGGCAAGCTCGACGTGTTCTACATGGGCAGCGCTGAAAAGCAGGTTTACGCGACGGGTGCCGAGCTTCCGAAGCGTGAGGCAAACGAGTACTGGCTTGCCTACGCGGGTCCGCCAGATAACGTGGCCTGGGCAGGGCAGGGCACGGTCTGCATGAACTATTCGAACCGACCGGATTCGTATCGGTTCTATAAGCAAAATCCTGGGCCAGGTTACGAGGGCTGCGGTGGTGGAGGCGACATTAGCTTCGATCCGTGCAATCCACCCGCACCCACGGGTTATCACACGGTGCATTTCCGCTACTTGTGGGCGGGGCAGAAGATCTTCACGTTCTTCCCGTCGCTCGATCTGATGCCGAGCTGGATTATCCTCGAGGTGAAGAACAATGCCGCCGGCGCCGAGGGTGGCAGCGAGAACGTCACTTGCACGCGCGAGGCGGATCGCCCGTGGTTCAATTGTCAGGTTCCGGATCGATTCTTCACTACGGGCTCGACTTGGCGCGCCGTGGACAAGACGATCACTGACGGGCGCACCGAGTGGAACACGGTGCAGGAGCGGGATTTCCCGGACAAGCCCGGCGAGTACTGGATCCGTTGGTATTACGGCAAACCCGACTATAACGGCACCTTCAAGGCATTCGACTATTACCCCGACGGCGCTGGCGGTGATTGGTCAGCGACCGGCAACTGGAACGACGAGGCCTGTGCGGACAAGCCGCCGGCAACTACGCCCAAGCTCGGCTACGACGGTTGGTTCCCCTTCGACGAGACGGGCTATGGTTACGGCAACGGCATCACGCTCGCCGCGACTTATCCGGAGCCGAAGAAGGTGCAGCAGCTCTTCAACTACTTGGTGCAGGAGCGCTACGAGATTTGGAAGCAGAACTACCTGCGTTACGACGATGAGGCGTGTGGTGAGGGCACGGCGCGCGTTGCGGCGGAGCCAAACCCTGGGCTGAGTGAGGGTAACGGATATGGGATGGCTATCTCCGCTGCAATCGGCGACAAAGCAACCTTCGACAAGATCTGGAAGTTCGTTCGTCACTACCTGTCTCAGAGTGCGCGGAAGTACTGCGGCGGGCTCGCGGGGTGGGCGTGGGATAGCCCGGCCGATTGCAGACCGCTCGACGTACCCTGCGATCCAGATACCGAACAATGCAGCGGAAACGGCGACAGCGCCTTCGATGGAGACGTGGATGTCGCCATCGGGCTCGTGTACGCGGGATTGCAGTGGCCGGAGTATCGCCAAGCTGCCATCGATTGGCTGATCAAGATGGAGTGTGAGCTCAACACCGTCTACGATCCCAAGTGGGCTTTCGGTGGCGTGGGCGACACTGCCGACAAGAACTGTGCGGAGGACGAGAAGGGCAATCCCAACAGCAAGCCGTGCACGTACACGCCGGGAGCCAACGGTCAGACCTACGTCAATTACTACCCACCGGGATACTTCCGCGTCTTTGGTGATTTCCTGCAGAAGTACCTTGATCCGAGCCAATACAGTGAGGAACAACGCAAGGATCATCGTTCGCTCTGGTACAAGGCTGCAGCCTCTGTCTACGAGCAGCTCGAGCGCTGCTACGACGAGGGCGGCGTGCACCCGGCCTTGACGACCGACATGGGAACGTGGGCTGCACCTTGCTCTGGACATAAGGACAACTACAACTGGGCGCGTTATCTGTGGCGCGTCGGGATCGACGCAGCGTGGTTCGGCAATCGCACGGATCTCCCCGAGAACCAGCCGAACTCCTCCGAACACAACAAGCCGAAGTCGCGGATGCAGGCCAAGATCGATCTGATCCAGGACTACTTCGCCAACTTCTACGTGAACAACCCGGTCGAGAAGAACGCCAACCGCTTCTCGTCACTATGCGACCGCCTACAGCCAGACGGAGCAATCAAGGATTGTGATCCAGGGTTCGGGCACAACTCCTACTTCGTCGGTACGATGGCGAGCGCCTTCGTCAGCGTCTTTGACAATGACGGCAAGACCACGAGTGGCATTCGTCGCGAAGCGATCGAAGAGGCGATCTCTTCTGCGATCATGAACGATAAGTATTACCAAGAGTCACTCGGTGTTTACACGTTACTGTTCCTCACCGGTAACTTCCCGAATCCCCTGGTCGTGAAGTAAGCGTTCGAACACGTTCACCGAATGACGCAGAAAGGCCGCCTCTCGAGGCGGCCTTTCTGTTTACGTTGCCTTCGCCAATTCTCCGAGCAAGGCGGCGGAACTTATACGGACACCACGATTCGATCGATTTCGCTCAATTCTTGCTCGGAGAAGGTCGGTACCTTCAACGCGCCAACACAGTCGTTGATTTGGCTTAGGCGACTCGCCCCGACCAAGACACTGGTC
>JBLNFG010000048.1:0-5546 GCA_050263495.1 Myxococcales bacterium
GGATTCGATCATGTCCGCTTGCCCGTGCGCTTCAGCGCTCATGCTGCGGAGGCCGCTCCCTACACCATTGATCCCAAATTCTTTGAGCGCGTCGACTGGGCGTTGAATCAAGCCCAAGGCAACGGGCTAGGAGTCATTCTCGATGTCCACCACTATAACGAGTTGATGGAGGCACCCGACGCACACCTGGAGCGCTTCGTGGGGCTCTGGCAACAGATTGCCGATCGTTACGCTGGTAGACCGAACAGTGTGGCCTTCGAGCTCCTGAACGAACCCTGCAAGGACCTGAACCCGGTCAGGCTGAACGCGCTCTACCCCAGAGTGATCGAGCTCATTCGCAAGAAGCACCCCGATCGACTCATCTTCGTCGACAGCTATTTTTGGGCAAGCACGAGCTACTTGCATGCGCTGGAGTTGCCCCCTGATCCGCAGATTGTGGCCCAGTTCCACATGTATCAGCCGCTCTTGTTCACACACCAAGGGGCGCATTGGATGACGGGGGAATACCAAACCGTCGGGGTCGTATTCCCTGGGCCGCCGACTACCCCGCTTACCCCGACCGAAGGTGCGCAGAAGGTCAGCTGGGTGCGCGACTTCTTCAAAAACTATGATAGCCTGCCAGCTGAAAAGAACCCGAGCGGCATGACGATCGTGGCTGCCGAATTCGAGCGCGCGAAGAAGTTCGCTCACGAGTACGGGCACCGCGTCTATCTCGGCGAATTCGGAGCTATCGATCGCGCCGATCCCGAGAGCCGCGTCCGATTCCTTCAAGGTGTTCGGCGCGAGGCGGAGCAACGAGGGATTGGCTGGTGCTACTGGGATGACGGTGGTCAGTTCAAGGTCATGAACATCGCGGACGGAACGTGGGTCCAGCCGATCGGAAAAGCGCTGCTCGAGTAGACCCGTCCGGTCCGTAATGCGGACGCAAGCCACACGCGACCAAACGCGGCTGTGGATTGCGGCTCGTGGCAATTGACCTGCCCTGCGCTAAGTCTAGGGCGTGACGGATTCAACCAAACCCACGCCCAACGTTCCAGCGGAACCAGCCAAGCCCAAGCTCGCGGATGGCGAGAAGAACGTCGTGGTGCAACGCGATCGGGAAACCTACGCAATCGCGCCACATCTCCCCTGCGGTTTGGTTACGCCAGAGATCCTGCGGCGCATCGCCGACGTCGCGGAACGCTATGGGTGTCAGGCAATCAAGCTGACCAGCGCGGAGCGCATTGCGCTGATCGGGCTGCGTGAACCCGATATCGACGCGGCGTGGAACGATCTCGGCATGACACCGGGCAGTTTGATTGGTGAGCGCGTGCGCAGCGTACGTGTGTGCCCGGGCACAGAGTTCTGTAAGCGTGGGCAACAGGACAGCCTCAAGATTGGCCGTATCCTCGACGCGAAGTACCACGGTCAGCCGATGCCGGGGAAACTGAAGATCTCCGTCAGCGGTTGCCCCAATCAATGCACGGAACCAATGACGAAAGACATCGGCATCACGGGCGCAAAACCCGGTTGGAATCTGCTGGTGGGCGGCTCGGGTGGAGGAAATCCACGGCTCGGAACCTTCATCGCCAGGCGCTGCACGGACGACGAAATTCTAGCGCTCGTCGATGGCGTAGTTGACTTCTATCGAGCGCAAGCCAAGCCCCACGAGCGCTTGTACAAGACGCTACGGCGGGTTGGACTCGATGCGCTCACGGATGCACTCGGACTGCCACGGGTCGAACCCGAAGCAACGCCTACGACAGGGTGACGCAGGGCGAGCGCATCTAAATGTGGTGGAATGTCCTTGAATTCGGCGACGGGAGCAGTTTCCGTATCGGCGCCCTGGTCGTCGGCAGGCAGTGGGCGGTATCGGGGACGGTTTGTCGGCTTGCAGTTTACTGGGCAAGCAGTCAGCTGACTGTGATCGGGACACAGAACCCTGCTCAGAAACCGGCGCAGCTCACTTGATTGGTTTTTGAGGCAAGCCAGGGCCTGCCATGGGTGCTACCCGCGGATAGCGTCGGTCTTCGAGTTGCCGTTTTAGGGCCCCGCTCTAGCCCAATGCCCTACCCGGCGACGCTTACCTTGCGTCCGCGCTCACGCTCGTCGTCGCTGGCTTCGGGCCGCCCATCTGCAGGCCTGCGTCTTTGGCGACAAGCGCCACGCCGAGCAGGATTGCAGTCACGCCGACCCACTGAGCACCAGTCAGTCGTTCGCCGAGCATCATGCTGGCAACAAGGACGATAATCCCGAACCCGGACGCCACCATGATCGGGTAAGCGATACTGATCGGCAACTTCTGCAGAGAGAACGTGTAGAAAACGACGTTGAGCGCAAAGCAGCCGAGCCCGGCCAAGAGTATCCAGTTGCGCAGCAGCAGTCGAACCAACCCCATGAGTCCGCCGGATAGTGCGCTACCTCCTGCGAGCTCAAGATCGATGGCACGCATTCCGAACTTCATCATCAGGTTGGCGGCCGCATTCAATGAAAGCGCAATAACTAAGGCGACGGCGTACTTGAACATGGGCTAGGGCTCGATTGGGGCTAAGAATGTCGTGATGCGCGGTCCGCACTCCGGAGCAATCTGGACGATGAACATGGTCGTGGATTCGCTCGATGCACCTCGGATCCGCAAGACCGCACTTCAGACTCGAGCGATGTTCGCAAGATTCCAGAGCAACGGGCGATTGTCCAGTTGGCGGCTCGCGACCCTCAGCACAACCGACTGGTCGCCCACTATTCAGCCGCTGCGGAGCGCTGCTTTAGGAGGGGGAATCCAAGAGCTTCGCGCTGTGCCATCCACGCCGCAGCGACAGCGCGTGCGAGGGTCCGCACTCGCAAGATGTAGCGTTGGCGTTCCGTGACACTGATTGCACCGCGCGCGTCTAGCACGTTGAATGCGTGGGCCGCCTTCACCACGAAATCGTAAGCCGGCAGCACGAGCTTTTTCGTCGGCTCCTCTGCGCGATCGAGCAGCCGCTTGGCCTCGGTCTCCGCATGATCGAAAGCCGCAAAATGCGCCTTCACGTCCGCTTCTTCGAAGTTGTACGTCGACCACTCCCACTCGGCGCGTCGATACAGATCGCCGTACTTAGTGTTGGCGTCGTAAGCCAGATCGTAGACGTTGTCGACATCTTGCAGGTACATCGCGATGCGCTCGAGGCCGTACGTCAGCTCCCCCGACACGGGCCTGCAATCGAACCCGCCAACCTGCTGGAAATAGGTAAACTGGCTGATTTCCAGCCCATCCAGCCACACCTGCCAGCCCAATCCCCACGCACCAAGCGTCGGACTCTCCCAATCGTCCTCGATGAAACGGACATCGTGCTCGAGCGGCTTGGTTCCGAGCGCCTCGAGCGACTCCAGGTACTGATCCTGAATGTCGCTCGGGTTCGGCTTCAAAATCACCTGGAACTGATGGAACTGCTGCAGCCGATTGGGATTATCACCGTAGCGGCCGTCCGTCGGGCGTCGCGAGGGCTCCACATACGCCACATTGAACGGCTCGGGACCGAGCGAACGCAAGAACGTGGCTGGGTTGTACGTGCCGGCTCCCACCTCCGAGTTGTAGGGCTGCACGATCAAGCAACCGCGCTGAGACCAAAAACGTTGCAGCGTGAGAATGAGATCTTGAAAGTACATGGCAGTCTCGAACTCGCCGAAGGTGTCGGCCTGGGGCGCGAAAAGTTACAAAAATTCACCTCGATGTCGAGAACTCTCGCGCCCGGGGCGCAACTCGAGTCTGCTCCTGGCCCCTTTTGAGCCGGAAAACGCGACGATACTTCTCCGAGGTTCCCAACGACGCTCCGGCTCCGGCCTGGCCCGACCGGGATGCAGCGCGCTTGCTCCTACGGCTTCGCCCGCGCTGCCCAGATCGAATCCTTGCCATCCTTCTTCACGGAATAGATGACGCCCTCGTACGGCCACAACAACTCCGAGAACTCGTAGACGTCTTTGGCGACAACCGAAGACGCCCCATGGCGGGTCTGGTACACCGTCAGTGCGCCGGTGTCGGTCTGCGGATTGTAGTTATCGATGTAACCGATGGCCGTCATGTTCCGGAAGAAGCCGAATCGGTCTAGCGGCACTCGGTTTCCGAGCGTGAGCGGCCTACGGAAATCTGCACGATCAAGCACCGTTATCGTACCGACATTGCCGTTGCGGTCGGAGAGAAATGCTCGCAGATCGTAGTAGCGTGCGTCTGTTACGCCCGTGAACGAGGGATCCCGCTCCGGAGTCTTGATCTTGGTAGTGAGCGGGAATCGCTCAATAATCGTGGTCTTCTCGCCTGTCGAACTCACCAAGGTGAGCTTGCCGACCCCGTCGGTTACGTCGGTTAGCAACAGCCAACCATCGGCACTGGGTTCTACTCCGTACGCCAGCGACACCCCCGTGCAAAGCGTCTTTTCTCCCTCGGAGTCGACGCGAATCAAGCGCCCGTCATCGCCGTCGGAATCCACGATGGCGACCAGCGTGGGGTCGGAACCAGTGGTGGCTGAGATGAAGCGTCCGAGGCCGTACTGCCAGACCCTCGGCGCACTATCGCCTTGCTTAATCCAGAGATCGTCGGCGGAGTTTTCGCTGACGCTCGAAGCCTTCGTGTACACGGCTTCGAGCTCGAAGCCCGCTTCGGTAGTGGAGCGAATCTGCGCAAATAGCAGGCTCTTCACGCCCGAATCTACGACGAAGCGGTAGGGGCTTTGCGCATCCGTGCCCTGGATAATTAGCTGGCTCTCTGCGCACGGCGAGTAGTAGGTCACACCGTAGGTACTGAGGCTTGCTCGGCACACGTTCTCAGCAATCGTCGTTGGCGTCTCCTGAGTCTTCAGGTTGTAGACGTCCAACTTGCCGCCATCGACCAGGTAGAGGTTGTCGCGAAGGTAATCGCCGCTCGGATTGAACACGACCTCACTCACGTCTTTACCCAGCCGCAACCGTTCGACCCGCGTTTCGTCCATTACGACGAGCTGACCATCAGCAAGGTACCAAATCGGCGCTGCACTCTCCGCGTTGCCTGGCCCGCTCCAATAGCTCACGTTGTCTGCGATGACGCGCTTCTTCTTGCGATAGGGATCGATGTCGAGGAGCTGGCTGCCTGAGCGCACGACGAAGCCAGGCGGCGAATCGAAGAGCCGCTCCGGAAGCTCCGCGTCTTCAATGCCACCATCGAATACGGGGTTGCACGCGTGATCAGTGAAATTGAGTGTCCCACGGCCGTCCTCGCCGATCGCATCTAGGTACGCAATCAGCTGTGGCTCATTCGGCAATCGGTTGAACACGATACACCGATAGGCCCGCCCCACGTTGCAGCCCTCGCCCCCGTCGAACGGCTGCATCCGCAGCTGCGGAACATCATCCTTGTATCGGAAGCCAACCACCACCGCTCCCCGATCGCCCCACGGATCGACCAGCATTCCGGACAGCTGTCCATCGGCAATCTTCGTCCCCGGACCGTCGATGATCACCATTTCTGGTTCCGCGAGGTCCTTGCCGAAGTCCGCAAATCCCTGGCCCAGGTTGCACCCCGCCGCCGCGAGGCTCCCACCTGCGCCACTTCCAACCAA
>JBLNFG010000049.1:0-5114 GCA_050263495.1 Myxococcales bacterium
GAAGGGATCTACTTCTATGGAGAGATTGACTCGAAGACAAACAAGGAGGTTCTGCGGTTTCGTGACGACTCGACGCTTGCTCCAGAGGTGGACTCGCCAAGCCAATTGGCGCTGAGGAGTCGTTCGGCACTGCACGCCGATGCTGCAGCCGTCTATGGTTTCGAACCGCGCCATCAGTTGGTCGAAGGCAAAGTGAGTCTTGCCGACTACGATTTCAAGCATCCCCAGCTGAAGCTAGTCGCGGCGGCCGACGCGGGACATGACACCATGCTCGAGATGCGTCATTTTCCGGGTGAATTTACCGATGTAAGCGTCGGTAAGCAATGGGCCAAGGTGCGGCTCGAAGCGGCGCAGGCGAAGTTTGAAGGCTGGACCGTCAGAGCAGCTCTGCCGAACTTGGCAGTGGGGCGCTCAGTGACTATTCGTGCAGAAGGGCACAGTCATCAGCTATTCATACACGCTGCGTTGCATCGGTTTCGACTGCAAGAGGACCCGAAGCAACCAGGCAATCGGACCTGGGACTTTGAATCAGTTGCCGAAACAGTTCCGCTGAAGACCAAGTTTCGAGTGCCTTTCTATCATCCAAAGCCAGTGATCCACGGCCCGCAGACCGCGGTAGTGGTAGCGCCAGAGGGCTCGCCGCCAGAGGAGATCCACACCGACGAGCATGCGCGCTGTAAGGTACGCTTTCACTGGGATCGTTCTGGAGTTTCCGATGATCGCGCCTCCTGTTGGATGCGCGTGACCCAGCTGCAAACCTCTGGGTCGATGGCATTGCCCCGAATAGGATGGGAGGTCATCGTGGAGTTCCTTCAGGGCGATCCAGATCGTCCGATCATCACTGGGCTGCTCTTCAACGGCGGCCATATGCCTCCCTACGCACTGCCCGAAGGTGCCACCCGCACGGCAATCCGAAGTAACAGTACCCCGGGTGGTGGTGGCGTTAATGAGATCCGATTCGAGGACAAGGCGGGTTCCGAGGAGATCATGATCGGATCTCAGTACAACATGGCGATTGCAACAGCGAACAATCGCAATAGGACGGTGACCAAGGATGAGACCCTGGTAATTGGTGCCAACTCGACTACCAGCATCGGTGCTGATGAGAAGATCACGATCGGCAACGGAGCCAAGATCCAGATCGACGCGGATCAGTCACTGCGGGTGGGAGCTAATCGCAAGGTCGAAGTCAATGCTGTGTCTGCGCTGAAAATTGAAGGCGATGCAAGTACCAGCGTGGGCGCCATGCAGTTCGAAATGAACGGAAGCCCCCTTGCTGGGCTCATTGCAGCCGCGACGGCGAAGGCAGCGGCTATTGCCGAAGCCAAGGCGGCCCAAGCCATTGCTTCAGTGCAAGGAGCAGTGCAAGGCAAAATCGATCAACTGATGGGGCCTATCAATAACCTTACCGCGCAAGCCGATGGGTTGAGTAAGAATGTGCGAGCCTTCGGCGATGGGAACATGGCGGTGGCGGGCGCTCTCGGTAAAGGCGTTGCCGGTCTAGCTGCATCGGGGTTGGGTTCCGGTGGTCTAGGTTTGGCAGCATTCAACGGGGCAAAGGGCGGTGGCGACCCAGCTGGAATCGTTGCAGGGACGAATGCCATCAACACAGCCATCGGTGATCTCGCCGGGCATGCCATAGCAAAAGGCGAAGCGGCTTTGTCCAAGTCCAATGCAGCCCCGAAGGGGATCGAGCAAGGCGAGGGCCAGGGCGCGTCAGGAGGAGGCGATTCGTCCATGGCCAATCGCGGTGGACCAGCCGCAGATCTGGCCGGATTCTCTGAGTCAGACACGGCGACTGGGCCAGGCCACGCGAACTATACGGTAACGGGCACGCATTCTGAGACGACAGCGACAGCGCACGTCACGGCTGCGGTGGGCGGCGTGAATCTGAACGTTTCAGGATCAATGACGCAAAACGTAGGCGCAGCTTTGATTGAACTCGTACTGGGTGATCACGCCGAGAGCGTCGAAGGCGTCAAGAGCGAGTCCCAGCTTGGCCTAATTGTCGCAAGTAAGGGGGGGGAGTCGGAAAGCACCTCAGGTCCGCTTGCCTATACCGTGGGTGGTGCCTTGATCGATAAGGCGAACCAAGGCATGGAAGTGAACGCGGGCGCCGCCGCCACCTTTATTGGCGCTTACCACAAGATTGACGCAACCTCGTCGATTACGTTGAAGTGCGGCGCAAGCAGCGTCGTTATCGACGGAGGCGGCGTGACGATCAAGAGCGTCCTCGTGAACTTCCTGGGCGCAAGCATGAAACTCACCAAAGCCGTGACTCACGATTGAGGCTGCCATTGAGTCGCGAACAGGTTTAGGCGAAGTTTCGGGCCCGATCCCACCCGCCAGACGTCCTTCCCTTGTCGGCAATGGCGTCGCGCCATTGCGCAAGTGCGCGTTCCTGCGTCAGGACGAGATCTTCAGGATCGACGGGCACCCAGCGTCCGGTGCGAACTATGAGTTCGAGCACGAGGGTCCGGCGCTCAGCGGGCACGTAGTGCCCGCGATCCAGCTCGTCTAGGCTAACCAACGGCGAGTAACGCATCCCACGCCGGATTCGCTGCTCCGGCGTGAAGCGAGGACCTTCCCGTTCCCAAAGCTTGCGCCACGGCGCAGGGTCAGTACTTGGACGCTCTAGCAAATCAGGAGACCCGTCCGCTGGCGCATCTATGGGCAGACTCACGCGTGCACTCAAGGAGGGCACGGGTGGATCGCCAACGTCAGGGTCGGGCAAATCCGGATCTTCAAGTGCTTCCGGAGGAACCTGGGCCTCCTCGATAAACCCACCCGCGGTGAGCCGTTCGAGGCCGTACGCAGCTGCCGAGCGCAATTCCTCGTCCTTGGAGCTCTCTAGAAGCCCAATTAGCAGCGGGACGGCTTGGGTTGGCCCGGCCCAGGAGAGCGCAGTGACCATAGTGGGGGTTGGATGGCTTGCAGCTTGTTCGAGCAGATCATCGGCCGTGTTGCGGTTGGCGGTGACCCCGAGCATGAGCGTTGCATAATCTCCATTCTTCCCCCGCGAATGCCGCCAAAAGAAGCGGTGCGCTTCGGGATGGTCGCTCATCGCGAGGGCAGTTGCGAGCCCACGAAATTGCGTCTGGTGATGGTCCAACGAGGCCTGCTGCTCCCCTTGACGTTGGACGTCCGCTTCATAGCGCCTAATGGACTGTTCCAAGACCTCGATGAGCTTTGGATGATCGTGCATCGCGAAATAGGGCAAAGCCACAGCCGCCACTTCGGGGTCATCACAACTGGATTGGTGGAGTTCCTCCACGCTCAGCCGCTTACGATAGGCGAGCACATCCAGTGCAACGCGACGCCGGATCGCATGCTCGGAGGCGAGTAGGGCTCGGCAGCGTGGCTCGACCCATGGGTGCGGAACCATGCGTAACGCGTTGATGAAAGCACGTGTGTACGCGGGGTCGGTGGCGTACTCGCGCATGAAGTACCGCTCAGCAAGTGCCAGCGTGTCGCGTCCGTCGACGCAGCCGGTTACGAGCGTCAGCGCAAACAGCCGAGCAGGGTCCTTGAGCTGGGAACCCAAGGTGAGATCGTCCAAGTGGGTGAGCCCGATGGGCCCGAGCGCGACCAGTGCATCGAGGCTTTCGAACATGCGCTGCTCGAAGACCAGGCTGCCCCGCCATGGATCGCCGAGCAGGGGCAACCGGTGCATCCCGATCATCGCTATTTCCTCGAAGGTTTCACGCGCTCGTTCGCGACGGAACTCGTCCTCGGTGAGGACTGGCGGTGGATCGCTTGACAAACCGGGAACGGCAGGTGGTTGCGGCGTACCCTCGACGCTAGCGTTCGTGGCTTCGCGATTCCGCTGGCCTTGTTGGGCCGCGTGTTTCTTCGCCGCATCGCCCCGCATGGCTGCGATTGCTTCGCGCATTTCCGCAAAATCTTTGGGCTTGGGCCGCGGTAGGGTTGCGGCGACCATTTCCGTCGCAGGCGGCGGGGCAAACGCTGTTTTGGGGACTAGGGGGGCGCGGTTCAGTCGATGCAGCCGGGGTTCCAGATGGGTCGCCTTCATCGGCGTAGCCGAAGCAGGTCCGGTCCAAAACAGACCTTGGATCGATGGCCGCGCCGACTCAAGGCGTTCAGCCGCCAACTGACAGTTCGTGGCCGCCGCCATCAGATGCGGTTCGCTTCCCGCGGTCACCAACAAACGGTGCAGGTCGTCTATTGCCTTCTTGAGCTCGTCGAACGTCGTGTGTGGCTGAGAGTTGAGCGATAGTAGCTCATATAGCCTCAGATAAGCGTCCTGCAGTCTTTGCCCCGCCGGCGTGAGGTCGATGGGGGGATCGGGAAGTTCCTCCAACCACGTAAGGATCTCTTCGAGATAATCGTGTACTCTATCGAGAGCCTGGCACCAGTTTGGAAGATCAGTTTGTGGGGCGGCCGGTTGGGGGGCGAGCATGTGTCAGTTCTCGTGGTTTCGTGGTCCCGAGCGAAGCAGTTTGCTGCATCTTCATCATCTATCGGCACTTCGTCGAGTTGAAAATTGACGTCCGAGGAGCGAGCACCTGCATCAGCCCCGTACCTCGGAACGATCTACTTGAGTCATTGTCCGCGAAACTGGCGCCACAAAATCGTGCGAGCCCGAGCCAAACTTCCAATGAATTGGAACGCGGCCGAGCTAAACTGGCGAGGTTCATGAACACGGTTCCAGCACTCAAGGCAAAACAGCCGACAAATGGCAGCTTGGTCAACGCACACGGGGGTGGTGCCATCTTGGGCGGCATGGGGGCACCTGGCCGAGTTGCGCCCCGAAAGCTCGACGATAACGGCACGGCGATCACTCGAAGTGGGCTGCTCGGCTGTTCTTTTGCGCGGGAAGGGGAGCCACCAGGGGGAATGGGGCGTGGCGCGACGCTCAGGGGCCGGTGTCCCGAAATCAGATACGCTCCAGGTGCCCCTGTGATCGAGGCCCGTCGCACACAGCCCAGTCTGCCGGCGTTGCGCAGTTTTCGAGCCAACGGGAGGCAAATGTCTTTGCCCATCTTTTCCAGCATATCGAGCCGCAACGGGGTTTTGGCAGCGGAGGTATCATGAGCGCGAGTAAGCCGTCGCAACCTTCAACGGTGGTCAACGGATCCCAGACGACAACGAGC
>JBLNFG010000050.1:0-2745 GCA_050263495.1 Myxococcales bacterium
TCAGCCGATCCGATTCCCTTCGGTGGTCAGAGGGATCAGGGCAACCGTGCGCACAATGAGCGGTGTTGTCGACGTAACTCTGGACTTGGTTCATCAATGCAATCGAACGATCATTCAAGACTGTGCCGACAATGAGAAGGCTCGCGCCCGCGGCAGCAGTGGTAACAGGGATCCAGAACGACATCGGTCGACTTACCTCGACCAATTGGCCCGCTGTATAGATGCGTGTTTCGAGAGTCTGCCGCGCACCTGCGCCGAGCTGCAACTCGTAGCGCCGCGAGAGAAAACCGGGCTTCTTCACCAAAATGCGATGCGCACCCGGAAGCAAGAGTTCGGTGCTTCGGCTCGGCCCCACTAGGGATCTCTTGTCATCCACCCAAACGACGGCGCCTGGCTCGGAACAAGAGACGTCTAGCTCCGCGATCAAGCTGGCCCCCAAACGACGTCGCGCATCTCGCTGGAACTCTTCTTCGAGCGGTTCACCGCCGTATTTGAGCGCAGCCAACAGATGGCGATGGACTTCGATCGGATTGTCGAGATTACTCAGGGCCAGCGCAAGGTTGTAGTGGATCATGGGATGGTCCCATGCGCGCAGCGCCGTTCGATACTTCTCCGCCGCTTGCTTGAAAGACGAGTCCCAGAACAGCTCGTTGCCTTCCAAGAGCAACGCAACCGCGACACGTTGACGGTCAGGTGAAACCCCGATTGCCCACGGCGTGATGGACGAGGGCGCAGCCGATTCCATCGCTCGAGCATGGACGGTCGTCCCAGTAAGAAGTGTGCCAACGATGAGAGCAAAGAAGAGGTGAGAGACCCCCCACAGCAATGACGCACAGTAGAACCTGGAACGAGATACCAACGACATCACTTGAGCACCCAACCTGGCCTGCCATTCTGTTCGCCGAAGCGTTGGAGTTCTGCGCGTTCTGCTTCGAGTCGATTGAGGAGTTCAGCATTGGCATGCTTGGCTTGCTCGGCGTTAGTTTCGGCCATTTCCAAAGCGGCTTTAGCCGCCCGGGCATTCGCCTCTGCCGCCCGGGCGTTTGCTTCTGCCAAACGTTGCGCACGCCTTGCAGCCTGCGCATTCAGTTCGGCTTCCTGTTTAGCCCGGACGGCTTGCTTGCTCTGCTCATGCTCGCGCTCCAACGCGGACTCTAAACGCCCGTTCGCCGCCTCCAAACTGGAATTCAAAGTCTTGGTTGTCTCCTCACTCTGTTCAGCTCGAGCCTTAGCGTTGTTCAGTTCATTCACCCCGAATGCGGCCACTGAACACAGCCCCATCGACACTACTGCACCCAAACCAGCCCATCCACGACGATGCCAGACGCGCTGAGACTCCTGCCTCAGAACGGCCTGCACGAATTGCTCAACGGGCGACGTGAGCGGGCGTCGCGACCGGCGCAGGAAACGTCGAAGCTCGCCGACGAGTTCGCCGCGCCACAACAAATCCGCATCCCGCCGCGCGCTCCATTGGCGCGCGGCGGCGCGGAGCTGAGCCAAGAAATTCTCGTCTTCCAGGCTTTCATCGAGCCAACGACGCAGCTCTGGCCAAGCCACGATCAGCGATTCATGCACGAGCTCGATCGTTGCACGTCCGGTCGCGGTATCGACCTGCACACACAGCAACCGCGACGCGGTAAATTGCTCGATCAGCTCATCAAACAGATGGGGACTTTGCGCAGCCTCTCGCAATTCACGCAGATCCAACGACGCGCGGGTGCGCTCTGGCGTGACCAGCTGCAAAAACAACTCGCGGCCGAGTACGCGCAAGCTAGGCTCGAGCTTTGCGAGAACGCTGTCCGCGTGGCGCGCTAACGCTCCCACGATGCCTCCGAGTTCTCGATAGCTCTGCAAGCTAAAGGTCCTGCGCGTCGGGTCACGCGATTGCCACAGCTGGAAGACAGTGAACTGAAGCAGTGGCAATGCTCCTGGCGTCTGAGCAAGATGCTCGAGCATTTCGTCGATTATCGCGGGCGATTCGAACTGATAACCCATCATCTCAGCGGGTTCTACAATGGCGTCGCGCAATCCTTCTTGGGTAGGCAGACCGAGAAATAGCAACGCCTTGGCGAGTTCACCCATGAATCGGACGTCTTGCTCACCCACTCGCCCCAGAAAGTCCGAGCGAATTGCGACCACGACCCGCACTGGCGACGCCGCGTCATCGGCTGCGCTGGCGAGACACGCCGTAAATGCGTTACGAATCGGTGCTTCATCGCACAGCGTGTACAGCTCTTCCAACTGGTCGATGAAGACCAGATAGCGACACCCCGAACGGCGTGAGACTTCACGCAAGACGTTACCGAGTAGCCCCGGCTCTCGAGTGAGCCGCGCAGAAAGGCTTTGCAGTGCCGCCAATCGATCGGACACGCTTGCCTGCTCGTGCAGCATCGGTTCGATCAGAGCCGCCAACGCGCCGATGGGATCGCGCCCAGGCCGAATGGTCATCGTCTCCCATACCTCACCCGAGTTTTTGAGGGCTGGCAGAACTCCAGCGCGAATGAAAGAGGTTTTCCCAATCCCTGAAGGGCCCACTACCGCGAGCAGCGGATACTCACGAATTCTCGCCGTTACAGCTTCGATCTCATGGGCTCGTCCGAAGAAACGCGCCGCATCGGCCTCTTGAAAGGGGCGCAACCCGGCGTAGGGCGAGCCTTGCCCGGGCTGCGGCAGCGCGATCAGCCGGCGCGACGAGAATGGCTCCAGGGCGCGCAGCAGCGAACGCGCATCCTTCGGTCTGCCTTC
>JBLNFG010000051.1:0-4335 GCA_050263495.1 Myxococcales bacterium
TGGCTAGCGCGCAATCGATCAGTAGCAGACCCCACGGCAACCAGACTACGGTCGAGACGATAGCCAGGTGCTTGAGTTGCGTGACGAGATAGCCTGATCCGGCAAAGGCAATCCCGGCCAATACGGCGCCCGAGCGATCCGCTCCGACGCGGCGAGCGAGCCCGTATGCACCATGAGCGGCGACCAAGAGTAGTGCAATGACCAACAGACAAAGTGCTCTCGCTGTCGGTTGGGTCGCGAATAGTGCCAAGGAGAGCGGCTCGAGTGGGTTTCCGGCCGCGATCGGAAATCCGGAGCAGAGCTTGGAGCTCCAGACTGGGGCCTCGCCGGCGGCCAACAGTTGCCCCGTGAGCACCCGGATCGGCAATTCTCCGTTGAAGATGTCGGAAGTGAAACCGTCATCCGTGACGTAAAGACGGTCGAGGCTCAACAGGGGAAGGTAGGGCAACACCGCCCCGACCGTTACCGCTGCGCGGGCAGCCCACTCCGATCGCGTCAAACCAAGCATGGCGAAGATCAGAGCACGTCCCTTCGCGTCAACGCAAATAAAGCCGAGCACAAGTACGAGGTGTAAATGCGGCCCTGAGCTTTCCGAGAACCTGTTTGAGCGCTATTCTTCCTCCGCGTAGCGTCGCAAGGCGGCGTTCGCAAGCGCCGACTGGTCCGAGGGCTGGCGATGACCTGCAAAATTCCGCCCTCTCCAGTGATCGAATCGACCCCGCACGGAAATAGCTAGATGATGACCCACCCCGAATCGCTTGTTGCTTGCGGCTCCGTGTCACTCCGCGTCTCGTCCCGGCGCGGGCTCTGGCAGCCGACACTGCTCTTCGCGGCGATCGCTGCGTTGCTATGCTCCGCGCCTCCGCGGGCTGACGCTCAGGAGCTGATGCCGCGCGCGACCGCAGTCGGACCAAGTCAGCCGGGCAAGCACCGACGTATCGAGGGAATTCACTTTGACCCACACCCGGGCTGGTCCGTGGGCTTGGAGGCATGCGCGGGCCTGTCGACGCTAACCACATCGGAGCGGACCAAAGGTCACGCCTTGGCGGGCGGAGTATCGAGAGTGCGATTCGACGCGTTCGAGATCGGTGGCATGATTGACTCGAGCGATCTCGTCGACGAGCGTTGGCGTTCAGTGGGTGGATTCGTCGGTGCCTTCCTCCCCTATACGAATTGGGTCGACTTCGATGCAACGGTCGGAGTGTCTGCTCGAAATTGGATCAGCAAGGATACTCGTTACGGCGCCGGCGGCGCTTCGGTTCGCGTTCCAACCTTGAATTTTCGATTTGGGGTTTCTGATCGCACCAGCGAGAGCCTTTTGTCCCCCCGCCTGAGTGCTGCCCTGCTGGTCGCCGTCGATATGAAGCACCGCGACGTGCCCTGGTCCTACACGATCAGAAACGTGGAAACGCTAACGGGCACGACTCCCTTCGGCGGAACAACGATAGCAATCGTGGCTGGCTTCGGCTTCGATGTCGGAAAAAGGTGGCGCTAGAACACCGCGCACGCCCCTCGTGCTGCCAGAGAATCGCTGTAGCTAATGAGTCTACGTTGATTGGTGCCCCTGCCGTCGTGTCGCAGTTGCGCCGGACGAACGCGCCAAATGAGAATCGCTCCCATCCTTGTTGCCAAAGAGGGGAGCGATTCGCCCTATTTAGTGACGATGATTACTGGAAGAGGGCTAGATCGACCGAGTCTCCCATCTTCTTGTAGCCGGCGGCATTCAAGTGCAGGTAGTCCACGCCGACCCAGAGCGGCTCGGCGTAATCCTTGAACAGCTTGGCTGGATCTGGGGCTACCACGGCTGGGTCGCGCACCGCAGCATCGAGATCGATTACTGCGTCGAAATTCCCTGGTGTACGGATCCACGCGTTCACCTTGTCGCGGATCAATTGGTGTTCCGGGGTATCGTACTTCTGCGTGCCCGCGGTCGTCGTCGAGCCGCCAAACGGAAGAATTGGGCTTCCGTATGCCTTGATTCCCTTCTGACGCGCCTTGGTGACGAACTCCTGGTAGGCGGCAATGAGATCGCCAGAGATGTCCGTGGTACTGCCGCCGATGTCGTTGACGCCGTGCAGCACGATCATCCACTTGACCCCAGTTGCATTGAGGATGTCGTGGTCGAACCGAACCTTTGCCGTTGGCCCAAGCCCACCGGTGAGGATGTTGTTGCCGCCGATGCCGTGATTCAATACGCCCACGAACTTGGTGGCGGCATTGGCTTGCAGTCGATTCGCCAAGATGTCCGTCCAACGATCGTTACCGTCATTGGTGCTTCCTCGCCCGTCCGTAAGCGAATCGCCTAGCACGGCAACGGCCGCGGCAGTTTCCGGGGCTAGAACATCAATTGCTGAGATGAAGTACCAATGCACCGGCTTGATCGACGTGTCAGCGAGGGTTGCATCGCTGACGAAATTTCCGTCCCGCTTCAGGTAAGAGGTGGTGCGGGAGCCGGGATGCCCCGTGACTTCTTTGGTCTGCGTTCCGAACTTGATCGAGATGGCAAGATTCGAAAGGGGGGCCACGTCGAAATCGAATGCATCCGTGAGGACAGCCCCCTCCTTCGGTATAGTGACAGCAGCCTGACCCGCGACTGTGAGTGCCTTGTCCGTCGCGACGTCAATCGCGCCGCCACCCGCCGACTTGGCAATGTGGATAGACTCCATTACGACCGGCGCGCTTCCGTGCTCGTTGGAGAGCTTCAGGCGGAATCTGCTGCCGCCCACGGAGATGCGGACGATTTGACGGATGGTGCTGTTGGTGATGCCCGTGTTGTCGACCGTCCCCCCCTCAGGCAAGTTATTGGTCTCGGTGATTTGGAGTGAGGTTTGCCAGGTACCGATCCACTTCTTGTTCGCACCGCTGTCGGTGCCAGCGGTCCCGGCCGTGCCTGCATTGCCCGCCGCGGCGCCCGCGGTTCCAGCAGTTCCGCTCTTGCCACCACTTGCGCCACCAACCGTGGAAGCTGCACCCCCAGTGGTTGACTTTCCTCCGGTCGAAGCAGTGGTCGTCTTGGCGGTAGTACCCCCGACTGCGGTGCCTCCACCCGCCCCGCCGCCCCCAACCGAACTGCTACCGCCGCTCGAGGGGTTATCGTCGTCGTCGTCAGAGGAGCAAGCTGTCGGAAATGCGAGGGCTAGAAGAGCGATTGAGCTCAGTATCAGTATTTTTTTCATGGCTTTTCTTGGGCGGGTGGAGCGCACTTGCCGTGTGCGATGGCGAGAATGAGAGCATCCGAGCGTCCGTGAAAACAAACAAGCTCCGTGGGATCGCTCGCGGCATTTCTTTTACAGGTAAGCGCCCGCGCATTCCAGAACAAACCACCGCTGCACAGGAATGCCCCATTCTTCAGGATTCTTACTGCCTTTTCGCTGTTCTGGCTGCCAGCCAGCCCCCACCTTGCGGGGCGGTCGTGATGGGAACTGCAGAATCTGTCGACAGTGTACAGCTGTGAGTATCTCATTTTTGTTTTCGGGTAGATTCGTCTCGGGATACGGCGTCACCTTCAACTGTTAGGCCCTGCCCCCAAGCAGGGACAGCGCGGAACCAAGGACGTGGAGTCGCGATGGCCGCGGTCCGCCATGGTGTGGTCGCGGCTGACATGCACGGGGTTTGGCCAATGACGCGGGCAGACGGTCTTCGAAGTTGACCAAAGGATGGCGAATCGGCTCCTCAAGCCTATGTTGTAATGAAAGCAAGCGCTTAGGCCGCCACGTTGCTGAAGGTCCACGCCGCACCACATCCCATTGCGCTCCACTGACGGGCAGAACCACCCGCAAGTCACACCGCCGGCACCCGCGAAGCCCGCTAAATCGCGCCGTGAACGTGCCGTTTATCGCCGATTACGGGCAACCGCCCAGGTCTCGTCGCATGGGTTCTTCGTGTTTGTTTGCCGCGTTCGAACCACGCCGAGATCCCAAACCCAGGAGAACCACTTTGGCTGAAAACATCGCAACACACCCACAACCCTCCCTTTCCCTCCCTATTCGCTTGGAGAAGAAACGCAAGCGCCTTCAGGTTGGTATCGCGAGTGTCACGCTCGGTGTCGTGCTCTTGGGAGCGGCCGCATACAATTCCACGTACAGTGGGTCGATGTTGATCGCCATCTACCTGACGATTACCTCGGTCTGTGCCCTCGTTGCCGGCATCATCACGTTGCGCCGTGCTCTCGGCTGAGTGCTCCAATTCGCTCGAACACGCGCTCGTCCAAGCGCGACGAAGGTCGTAGCCGGACGAGCGCGCGACATCGACTCAATGCGCACGGGCGACGACTCAATGCGCACGGGCGACGACTCAATGCGCACGGGCGACGACTCAATGCGCACGGGCGACGAC
>JBLNFG010000052.1:0-3466 GCA_050263495.1 Myxococcales bacterium
GGACGTGTCCCTCTGCAACGTAATTTGGGCGGGGAGTGACGCGTCGCACGCTCATCGCGGCAAAGTGACAGCTTCGACGTGTCCCTCTGCAACGTAATTTGGGCGGGGAGTGACGCGTCGCACGCTCATCGCGGCAAAGTGACTGCTTCGACGTCTAGCTCCGCCAAGGGACCAATGAGCGCTGCTCAGTGTGGGAAAGTGACCGCATCAACTCCGCAATCGGAGCTACGATCACCGCGCCGTGTGGCGACAGAGCGACTCCAATGTCTAGCAGACCGACCTTTGAGCCGCTCATTGCGCGGTCGTAAACACCGCAAACGGACGTTGAGCGCCGCTGATGCGGAGGACTGACCTCGACGCCTCCTCTGACCGCGACATTCGAGCGAGGCTTATTGGTGCGGCGAAGCGACGTCTCGCAACTGACCGACGCTCACTGCGACGTCTCCCCGCAGAGGGACCGATGAGCGAAGTAACCGTGAGCTGTGTGGTCGTGACTGTGGCGGCTGCAGTGATGCGTCGCGCTGCGTGCGCGTGTGGATGAGACGCGCTGGACGGGAGAGCGCGTCGCGCGGCTCCTCCCATTCGCGCGCAGTAGCTTGGCTACGAGCACGGAGTTGGGAGGAGCAAGCACTCGCAAAGCGAGTGCGGTGGTGGGCAGCTAAATTGGAAGGAGCAAGCTCCGGCGACGCCGGGGCGGTGGTGGGCAGGAAAGCCGCTCACGCCTGCTGTACATGCGGCAGCTTTCGAGCCCGTGGGCACATTCAGGTGCTTGGGCGGGGCGGCCGAACGACGAATGATGGCATGGCGCACCGGTTGACCTTGCGTCGAGGTTCTTGGGACCGTAGCCTCCGGCGGCCCTGATTTGGAAGTGAACCCTCGCGTGGGTTTGAGATTTTTACTGGAGCCATTCCATGAGCAAAGTACTCATCGTCGGAGCTGGTGGCGTTGGAAGCGTCGTCGCCCACAAGTGTGCGCAGGTCCCCGAGGTCTTTTCCGAGATCCTTCTTGCCAGTCGCACGCTCGAGCGCTGTACGAAGGTGGCGAAGGACGTCGCTGAACTGCAGAAGCGCACCATCGGCACGGCCCGTGTAGATGCAGACGACGTCGAGCAGATGCGCGCGCTCATTCGCGAGTTTCGACCGAATCTGGTGCTGAACGTGGCTTTGCCGTACCAAGATCTGCCGATCATGGACGCGTGTTTGGCAGAGAAAGTCGACTACCTCGACACCGCCAACTACGAGCCTCGGGACTTAGCCAAGTTCGAATACAAATGGCAATGGGCATACCGCGACCGTTACCGCGAGCAGGGGATCATGGCATTGCTGGGGTCTGGCTTCGATCCCGGTGTCACGAACGTGTTCTGCGCCTATGCGCAGAAGCACCTTTTTGACGAGATCGAAACGGTCGACATCTTGGATTGCAATGCCGGCAATCACGGCCACGCGTTTGCAACCAACTTCAATCCCGAGATCAACATCCGTGAGATCACGCAGCGGGGGCGCTACTGGGAGGCAGGGCAGTGGAAGGAAACGGACCCGCTTTCCGTCAGCATGGACTACGACTTCCCAGGGGTTGGCGTAAAGAAGGCCTACCTCCTCTACCACGAGGAACTCGAAAGCCTTGCCCAGAACATCAAGGGGCTGAAGCGCATTCGGTTCTGGATGACCTTCGGGGAGCAGTACCTCACGCACCTACGCGTGCTCGAGAACGTCGGGATGACGCGGATCGATCCCGTCGACTACAAGGGCACGAAGGTGATTCCCATCGAGTTCCTCAAGGCGCTTCTGCCCGATCCGTCGACCTTGGGTGTCAACTACACCGGCAAGACCAGCATCGGCTGCGAGATCGTTGGCAAGAAGGACGGAAAGCCACGCAAGGTATTCATCTACAACGTGTGTGATCACGCCGAGTGTTGGAAGGAAGTGCGCGCGCAAGCCGTCAGCTACACGACGGGTGTGCCAGCGATGATCGGCGCCAAGATGATGCTTACCGGGCAGTGGCGTGGGCAAGGGGTCTTCAACATGGAACAACTCGATCCCGATCCGTTCATGCAAGCACTCAACCAGCATGGGTTGCCTTGGGAGATCCGCGAAGGTTGAGTTCGCCGCATTGCTGTCGCTGAGCGTGCAGGGCATCGAGCCAGTAGTCGAGCCCTGCCGCGAAACCGAATGACATCATGATGAAGCTTACGTTTGATATTCAGCGCGTTGAGTCGCCTGCGTACGTGATTGATCTGGGACTGCTCCGTCGCAATCTACAGCTCTTGAACCGAGTCCAGTCGGAGGCGGGCTGCAAGATCTTGCTAGCGCTCAAGGGCTTTGCTGCGTTCTGCACGTTTCCGTTGGTGCGCGAGGCTCTTTCGGGGGCGGCGGCTAGCTCCGTTGCCGAGGCGCGGCTTGCGCGCGAATACATCAACAAGGAAGTGCACGCGTATGCCCCAGCGTTTTCCGACGCCGATATCGCGGAACTCGTCGGGCTCGTCGATCACATCGTGTTCAATTCGATTTCGCAGCTCGAGCGTTATGCGTCGACCGTCAAAGCGAGTCCGCGCGCGATCGAGGTTGGTTTGCGGATCAATCCCGAACACCGAGAGACCTCCGTGGCACTGTACGATCCGTGCGCCGATGGGTCGCGCTTAGGGGTTCCGCGACGAGGGATCCCCGAGCATCTGGATCTGCTCGATGGACTTCACTTTCACAACTTGTGCGAGAAGAATAGCGATGCCCTCGAACGCACGTTGGCCCACGTCGAGGCTCAGTTCGCCCCCTTGATCGAGCGCGTGAGCTGGGTCAACTTCGGGGGTGGACACTTGGTCACGCGCGCGGATTACGACGTGGAGCGCTTGGTTCGGGTCATCACCGAGTTCCGATCGCGCTGGGGCAAGCGCGTTTACCTGGAACCCGGTGAGGCCGTCGGTTGGCAAACGGGCTGGCTCGTCGCGACGGTCCTCGACGTGATCGACTACGGCACCCCGATCGCGATCTTGGACGTCTCAGCGACGGCACACATGCCTGACGTGCTCGAGATGCCGTACCGACCTGCAGTCGTCGATGCGGGCGAGCCCGGTGAGAAGGCGTACACGTATCGACTCGGTGGTCTCACCTGCTTGGCAGGCGACGTGGTGGGCGACTACTCCTTCGATCAGCCGCTTCAGGTTGGTTCCAAGATCGCGTTCTGTGACATGGCCCATTACACGATCGTGAAGAATTCGACCTTCAACGGCGTGCGTTTACCGAGCATCGTGACCTACGAGCCCGACACACAGGAGCTCAAGGTGGCCCGTCGCTTCGGTTACGAGGATTATCGGAATCGGCAGTCGTAGGGTCGCACTGGTGCTCGGGCGCGACGCGTGCAGCCTCTCGGTTACGAGGATTATCGGAATCGGCAGTCGTAGGGTCGCACTGGTGCTCGGGCGCGACGCGTGCAGCCTCTCGGTTACGAGGATTATCGGAATCGGCAGTCGTAG
>JBLNFG010000053.1:0-3142 GCA_050263495.1 Myxococcales bacterium
CTGAAGGCGCAATGCCAGCATCCAGCGCGGCGAGTACGGATGCTTGGAGTCGCTGTCGTTCGGCCATGCTCGGAATATCGCGCCGCGCGGTTCGGAAAATCTCCTGGAGCTCAATGGCTCCGACCGTTTGCCTAACCATGACCGACCTCCGAGCTCGCTTGGACTAGCTGTTCTAGTCGTTTGCGCGCCAAGCGAAGGCGCGAGTACGCCGTAAACAGCGGACACCCGAGGAGCGTTGCCACTTCAGCCATTTTCATCTCTTCGAGTTCATGCAGGACGATCACGGTGCGCTGATCTTCCGGCAATTGGTCCAGCATTTGGAGCAAGCGGCGCCTGGTTTGCGCGACGTGCAGCAGCGATTCCTGAGTGGCGTCTACGGGGATTACCGGAGGCTCTGCCGTGGGAGCATCGCGGCGCGCCGCGGCGCGACGTCGCCAGGCACGCGCCACGCGAAAGCAGATTTCGTAGATCCAGGTGCCGAGGCTTGCCTCTCCGCGGAATTCGTCCAACCGACGATGCACTACTAAAAAGACTTCTTGGCTCGCGTCCGGTAGATCGGCCTCTGGCACGCCCAGGTAGCGCAGTGAACGATAGACTTTCGCCGTGTGCTCTTCGAGCACGGCTTCGAAGCTCACTGGTTCATACTGGGGCGCCCGTACGGCAACCATCAGGAACAATAGGCTCACGTGGATTAGTGCCAACCGCAACCGCTCTTTGTCACCGAAATCCGACTCCCACGCCCACCGCTAAAAGCGGCGCGACAGCTGCTGGCCGGTGCAAGAGGCTTCGGACTCCCGGTTCGCTTTCCCCCACGAATCGGCGCCGAATCAGGGGAAACACAGCGCCTAGCTCGATGCGCACGAACCAAGGTCGGGCGATAGGTACGTCGAGTTGAGTCCAGGTCCTTACGTCCACATGAACGCTCTTGCTCGCGAGATTGATCTCGAACCCACGACCGAAGGTCTGGAGTGACCCGACGCTAGCCCCGGAGCAAAGCGACCAATGCACGGAGCTGCGCCACAGCTTGGGACAAACTCCGATGCCCAGGTGCATCAACGTCATTCGAAGGGCTGTTTCGCCGCCGCTCGACGTCAGCGCGCCGAGCCAAAACTCCACTGGAACGTTTAGTTGCCCGGGCTCTATGAACCCGGAAAGCTTTGCCCCAGGTGCAGCTCCTGGCAGAAGCCCGTAAACCCCTTCCGCTGACGCCGTCCATCCGAAGTTCGGTGAAGCAGTGGGCGGATTGTGCAGACGCGTTCGCTCCGCTGATCCTTGTCGCGCGAGATCTTGAGAGGGGGCAACCTTTGCGTCTGGTTCAAGCGTTCTGTCGTTTGGTGGCGGTAGGTCCAAGGCGACATGCTGTCGCGACGCATCGACCAGCAATGCCACCACTACGGGCAGCACGTCATTCAAGGCCGCGCAGTCACGACTTCTGCTCTGCAGCGTGCGCGTACCAAGGGTGTTTCGCGCTGCATCCAGCAACTCGAGCTGTGCCGACCATTGGTTACCCGTCGGTCTGATCCGTACTTTTAGCAGTACGTCGGCGCTTCCACCCCTTACGAACACTGTTCGGGAGAGGCGGGTTTCCACCGCCTGCACCAGGGACTCGGCGCTGGGGCAGGTCGATGTTTCCGGCGCGCTCCAGTCGAGGTGAGCCGTGAGCAATCGTTCGGCGGCGCATACCGGCGACGTGAACGCAGCAACGCAGAGGAGCGTGCGGAGGCTGCGGAGGGATAGCGACGCCAGGTTTGGCACGCGGCTATCCTAGGCGCTGAGGGGAGTGCATGAAAACCCAGATTCGCGATGCGGAGGTTTGCCCGATTTGGGTTATTGCGGCGCGATGACGCCGATCCGGCGATTGGCGCGCATAGTTGGCGGCCTCGGGGCGTGTGTGAAGGCCCAGATTCGCGATGCGGAGGTTTGCCCGATTTTGGCTATTGCGGCGCGATGACGCCGATCCGGCGATTGGCGCGCATAGTTGGCGGCCTTGAGGCATGGAGTGCGGGAAATTGACCGACAGTCGAGCTGTCGCGAACTATTTTGCTCGAAAAGTGACAAAGACTCAGCCGCCACGACACAGACACTCACCGCACGAAAGGCCAACATGACGCTCGCATCATCTCCGTTAAATGTCGCGCTGCTCTGCACCCTGGCCTTCACTCTGGCCTGCAGTCCCGACGACAAGCCGTCTACCGACGTCCAGGCAGGAAGCTCGGGATCTGGCACAGCGAGTCCAGCCTCGGGCGGAGCCGCGCAGGGCGGGGGAGGCGTCGGCGCGTCCTCGAACGAACAGCGGATCACTGGCGGCAAGTCGTCTGGCGAAGCCAGTGTCCCGTCCGGCGGCAACTCTGAACGCACAACAATCGACAATAGTGCGTCGAGCAAACCGAACGCGTCGAGTGGCGGCAGCTCGTCGAGCAAACCGAATGCGTCGAGTGGCGGTAGCTCGTCGAGCAAACCGAACGCGTCAAGTGGCGGTAGTTCCTCGAGCAAACCGAATGCGTCAAGTGGCGGTAGTTCCTCGAGCAAACCCAACCCATCGAGTGGCGGCACTACCTCGACGAGGGCGAACGGATCCGGTGGCAGCTCGGCGAAAACGAGCGGTGGAGCAAGTACCGGCGGCTCAAGCACTTCAACGGACGCGACAGCAGCCTGTGCCGCGCCCAACCTGGTGTGGAAGAGCGCAAACAAGACCAACTACACCTCCTATCCCGATCCAGGGAGCGAAGAGTGCATCGTCTACAACGGTTGCGAGTGGGCGGGGCAATTTGCTGCCTGCTCCGATACGAAGCCCGAAACGTGGGTTGCCTCGCATAATATCGTGGCGGCGTTCCCTGACTTTGGCTCACTCGAACTTCACGATCTCTGCTTGCGTAAAGGGTCCAAGACCATCGTCGTCACAGTGCTCGACACTTGCGGTGATAGCGACTGCAGCGGTTGTTGCACCAAGAACAAGGGTTCCGCAGATCAGTTGATTGACGTCGAGAGTTACACCGACGCCCGCTGGGGGGTATCCGATGGACCGATTGAATGGGCCGATCTCGGTCCTACGAAGACGCAGGGCTGCGACTAGTGCATCCGACGCAGTTTTTATGACAACGCCTTTTGCGGTAGTTGCGCGCATGGTCGGCGGTGGCAAGAA
>JBLNFG010000054.1:0-2740 GCA_050263495.1 Myxococcales bacterium
GGCCTGCTAAACGTTCTTGTGCTCATGCTACCGTCCCGCGCTTCGCGCTGCGTCGTTTCTACGCTAGCGCTTTCTCTGCTTGCCTGCTCGAAGAACAAGCAGGAGCCGCACAAGACGAAGCCTGTTCCGAGAGCGACTTCGATTGCTATGTTGGTCGGTACGGCCGGGGCTGCTGGCGCGGCGCCCATGACGAATACGTCGCTTGCCGGAGCAGCTGCCAGCGCAGCGCCGCAGTACACGATCCCAGCGGGCAAAGCCGCGATGTTTTGCGCCGACTTACCCACGTTGCAGCGACGGATTCTGGCGGCGGCATGGTTGAACCTCGATGGTCCGACGCTCTTTCCGACGCCGAAAGCCACAACCAACGTCCTCCAGTACACACCGCCACAGCCGCCAGCGTCCGCGACAACGACACCCGCATCGCACATCGCTGGCGGGGGCGCCCCCAACTCGTTAGAGCTTGGCGCTGTGGGTGTTCCGGCGACGAATCGCCACTTGAACGAGCCGAGTCGTGACGCGTTGAGCGCGGAAGCTCATGCGCATGGTTCATCCAATGCTGGTACGAACCCCAGCCACACCAGCACCAATCCGACGAATGTTGGAGCGGGCAGCGACGGAATCGACGTCTCCGCGCTCAACTCTGCCCCTGACATACCGAAGGTTCCGGCGATGCTCGGACAGTGTTGGCCGACGCGAAACGGCGCGTGGACCATGTTCCTCGACGACCTAGTTCGCAACGAGAACGATCTCGAGGGCACTTGGGCGATTGGTCACGTCGATCGCAAGGGGCGGCTCCTCGCCGCGAAGCTGATGGTGTTCGGCTATACCAACTCGAGCGCGACGGCCGACGAACTCGTCGTCGCGGACGAGGCGCGCGGCGATTTTTCGCTAGTCGATGCCAACGAGGGGCGATTCTATGCCGCAGGTAATGCGTTCGACTGGGATGGCGACGGTGAAGCCGAATTGCTCGTCACAGCCTTACTCACGAAGCTAAGTCGCACGCAAACGATGGGGACGGATCTGGACCTACCGCGCTGGCACGATTCGCCTCTACGCCCCAACGCGTCAATGGAATGTCGTGGGGGTGAAGGACATCGACCACGATGGTCGCCCAGATCTCGAGATTTACGTCGGCGGAGGCGCGTACGTGTCGCCCAGCAGCGCCAAGTGGATGGTGAGTGATTCGCTGAATCTCGTCGCCCACTCACTTCCCGAAGGCAAGTTCACCTTTCGCGACTCGGTCGCGCTCGAGTTCGCGAAGTCGGTCTGCAAGAAGCCGGGTAAGGAGCTCACGACACATATCGAGGTATTGTGCGCGAGGGTTTGGGGCATGAGCTCCGATGCGATTGCGCGCGGCATCCAACGCGGCTGCAGGAATGCGAGCCCCGGAACCGAATGCGTAGACGTAGACACGCTGAACGCCCTTGCCACGACGACAGTCCCCCTGGTGATTCCCGTGTCGGAACGCGAGTAGCGAATGTGTCGCGATCTGATCGATTAACGGGAGGGGCTCCCGCTGCAAGAGTCGAATTGTGACATGGTCACCAGGCTTGGTGACTGCCTCGAGAAATCGGAAACCAACGACTCGCGAGGATATGGGTGATTCGCTCCCGTTCTCCCTTCAATTGTGCTAGCTAAGTTGTGTCGTCATGCCTCGCTCCGATCTGCTTCTTAGCCTCGTTAAGGCGGGTTCCAAAGGGGACCGGTCGGCCTTTCGACGGTCATTGGAAGCGATGGTGGCGGAAGAACGAGGGCGGCAGCACCACGTCGTGGCGAACCAGCTCGCTATGTACCTGGAGGCAGAGGCGGCGTCGGCACCTACTTCGATGCGCCCCATCTCGCCAACCCCGGAAGCGCTCGTCGACGAGGTGCAGCCTGAACGTGTGCTTTCGGATCTAGTGCTGCCCGCTGACGTACGGACTGCTTGCGGGGAGCTGATCGAAGAGCAGCATCGGGGTGACCTGCTGCGTTCACATGGGTTGGAGCCGCGCCACCGATTGCTACTGGTCGGGCCACCCGGTAACGGTAAGACGTCGCTTGCAGAGGCCATCGCCGGAGAACTAAGTGTTCCCGTATTGCGCGTTCGATACGACGCGGTGATCGGCAGCCTTCTCGGAGAGACTGCGGCACGCCTTGGGCGCGTCTTCGATCATGCGCGGACGCGCCAATGCGTCCTGTTCTTCGACGAGTTCGATGCGGTCGGCAAAGAGCGCGGCGATGAGCACGAGACGGGAGAAATCAAGCGCGTGGTGAACTCACTGCTCATGCGCATCGATTCCCTGCCCGCTTATGTGGTCGTGGTAGCAGCCAGCAATCATCCCGAACTATTGGATCGGGCCGTGTGGCGTCGCTTTCAGATCCGCGCGGAACTACCCCTGCCGGAACCCGCCGCCATTGTCGATTGGATCCGCAACTTCGAGGCCAAGACGCAGATAGGACTTGGACTCAGTGAAAAGACTTTGGTCTCAGCGCTAAAGGGCGCGTGCTATGCAGAGCTCGAACAGTTCTGCCAAGACATTTTACGTCGCGTCGTGCTGGCAGGAGGCGACGTAAGTCCGAGTCAGATCGCGCGCGCTGTGTTGGGGCAGTGGAAGGCGAGGGCGAATGTTCGCGGGGGGTAATCCATGGCCGTCGAAGGAGACTATCCGCTCCTGATTCTTCCGTTAGGCACGGTGTTGCCACCGATTCGGCGCCCGTCAGTTGGGCGCGGCGCGAGGGATCACAGAAGAGCCAGGGAGAG
>JBLNFG010000055.1:0-3947 GCA_050263495.1 Myxococcales bacterium
AATCGGCCACGACTGGAGCCGTATTCGACGTCTGAGCAATCTGCCAGTACCCCCTCAATTCTCTTGATGCCTGGCCATATCCCACCGCGGTCCTGCCACCCTCCCCCGGAGCCACCCCACCACTCGCCCAACACCGCGCGACCTGCTGCAATGCGTCGCTCTGGCTCGGTGAGACTGCCCGAAAGAGAAGCAACCTGGCCCGTTGCACGCATGCACAACGCGATCAAGCCACCGAGCAGGTTCGTAGAGACGGCAAGCCGGCTCCCTTTGGGAATGTCGTTGACTTGACTGACGATCTCAAGCCCGAGTCCGGGACCTATCATTCTTTCGAACACACTCGCGATTGGCTGCCCCGACCCCTCGAGTCCAGGCGGGATGATACCGGAGGCAATCACTGCAGCTTTGAGCAGACCGAGATAGTCACGTGCAAAGTCGTGTACGTCGCTCACTTCGGTTAGGTCAGCCGAGACACCGAGATCCACGCTTGCGAGACGCAATATCGGTTGATCGATGACTCGCAAGTAGCACGTGATTGGCGGAGCCGTGTGCGCGTGACGTCCGTAAACGGCCAAGTCGACTGAAATGTTCAGAACGCGCGCGCCTTCCGGGTAATCCATACCGAGAAAGAAAATGTCGCTCCAACCGCTATGCGTTAAGTCCATTCGCACCGGGGTTCTCTCGACCAGGAGCGGAAATCGATCGTCAGCGGCAAGCTCGAGTAGCTCTCGGCGAATACGCAACGGGTGATCGAACGGATGAGTTGTGCGAAACATCCAGCGATTGCCCGGGAGCGCCCGCACGGATTGTTGCACTAGACCGGCTAGGAGCTGGAACCCATGTCCTTGATAGGCAGTAGCCAACGCGCTAGCTAGCGGATCGGTCATGCGTTCGCGAGTTGCCAAGGACTGAAAGTATTCTATTGCCTCGTTGTATCGTCGCGCATGCAGCAGTTCCTGACCTTCAAAAGCTATGGTTCCCGCTCTAGGGAGTTCTGGACGGCGAGGCAAGAAGAACCGGCAGATCGCGTAGGCCTGAAACAACGCCCGCACGCGTTGGTACATGTTCACTTCAACGCGTTGCGAGAACGCGTGAAGCACACACAGTGCTTCCAATAGCTGTGGATACTCGGCGTGCGCGCAAAAGCGCTCCAAGGCGCCAACCTTGGATTCCTGAGTCGACGCCAGAATCGCCGAGATTAATGGGTGGTTGTCCGAGCTGTCCATTCCTACCGCACACAATCGACGTGGCTCAAACTAGCGTCGGAATGGGCCACTTCCTCAAGCATCAGCCGCAGTACGTCTTCTCGATTGGCCCCATGCAGCGCCAGCCCGAGCTGCGCGCGAAGCAAGCCGAAGGGGCCCTCTAGGTCGATGCGATGGCCACGGACCTCGAATGCCAAGTACTTTTCGTGCTTGAGCATCAGATCGAGAGACTCCGATACGCCTAATGACTCGCCGGGTTTGAGTTGCTGTTGGGTCGCACGAAGATGTCGAAATATGCTGCTCGTAAGGGCGTGCACTCCGAAGAATGCCAAGTAGGTGCCCTGGCGCAGCCCGGGCACTACACACTGCTGTTCCGCGACGGTTGGCGTTGGCTTCTCGAGCACGGTTGCGACTTCGTAGAGGTGATCTAGTCCGCGCACGCGATGTCCGCCAATCACGCCGAAGTACGGCAATTGGCTCTCGCCTGTGACTTGGACTCCGGACACCGAGCAGTCTTCACGGGCAGCTACATCCAGCAGTTGACGCGTACAAGACTCATTCGAATGAGTGACGAAGATGTGATCACAGACCCCCAGAACAAAGGCCTCACCGTCGACCCAGGTTTCCGCGCAGAGGACCGCGTCGCCGAAACCTCGAGCCTCGGGTTGCTGGATCAGAACCAAGGAGGAACCGAACCTCGTCTTCAAGTCTTGGAAAAGAATCTCAGTGCCAGGGCGGACAATCAGCGCGACCTGCTCGATGTTTGCTGCGAGTAGCTCTTCGACGTGTAGGGTAACCACATGCCGGATCACCCCATCGCCCGTCGTTATCTGCTGCAACGGCAAGTCCCGATGCCGTGGTCCTGCGATTGGTATAATGGCTTTCGCGTATTTCACTGCTTGCCTCATGCACTAAGCGTTCGATGTGACGGCGGTTGGCGGCGACGCCGGCTTTTCGAAGTACCTCCGGCAACTGCCGAGAGCTCTCCGAAGCGAGCCAGCTTCGTCTCGGACACCACTGAAGTATTCGAGCCCATACGCTATCGTTGTGCCCTTGAGCGCAAGTGCCTCGAGCCCTCGGGTATCCACTAGTGCGGAGACAGACATTGCCAAGCGCGAAAGACGGTGCGCCACGGCCGGCGATGCAACAGCTAGAGCGAACAGCGGTTGCGCGGCAATATTTGCATGCTCAAGAAATGCCCACGGGTCAATATAGCGAAGCTGTGGGTATTTGGCAGCAATTCGCGAGTCGTAAATTCCGTACCTGTAGGCCCGACGCAGCCATCCTTCGAGGTCTGTCTGGTCCGACCCATTGATTGTGTACGCGTCCTCCGCGAAAATGAAACTTGCACTGAGAAGCTCCAAACGGATCCCCAAGTCGCGATCTTCGGATTGAGCAAGAGAACGATCAAACCCGCCTGCCTTGAAATAATCCGAGGGGCGCAGCGACACATTGCCAGTAAAGAACTTGGCGCCATCCGGCACTACGCCGGGGCGGCGCATGTCCGCCACGAAGCGTTCAATCTGCGCGGTGTGGAATCGCTCAAATAGCGGCCGAGTACGCAACTCCGGTGCAGGCCGAATGTGGCCCAATACCACACGATAACCGCGTTCGTGGTAAGCGAGATGGGCGCGGAGAAAGTGGGTCGGGACGGTCATGTCGTCGTCCACGATGGTCACGACATCCGAAGCGGCAGCCAACTCCAGGCCCGCGTGCCGTGCCGCCGCTTGTCCGGCATTCTCCTGCTCCAGGATTCGGTACTTGAAGGGCCAATCCTGTGCCTCCACTGCGGGCCGGACAGGGACGCGCGAGCCATCGTCGACGATCACCACGTCGAACTTGTCCTTGGCTAAGTCTTGGCTCGCCAATCCCGTTAGCAGATTGAGCAGTAACTCGCGACGATTGTAAGTTGCAACAACTACGGATAACACAATCACCCCTCTGATTGCCCGCGGGACGATACTACTGGCGCCGGTGGTTTCACCAGCGAACCGCTCGGTACTGAGCGATCGAGGATCGTGCCCGCCATGAGCTTGGAACCCTTACCGACGGTTATCGGACCGAGGATGGCGCAACCAGGGCCAACATGGACGTTGTCCTCGAGGATCGGGCCACCGATCGTCCCGCTCGCAGCATCGAATGCATTGCCGAGCGTCGTGTTGTGCAGCAGCACGCAACCGGTCCCGATCCTAGCCTTGCTTCCGATTACTAAGCCGTTGCCGTGCGAGATGCCAACCCCTGGCGCAAACTGGGCTTCCCAATGGATCTCCGCTCCGTATACTAGCCGGATCATGCGAGAGACCACCTGCGCTCCAGTCGTGAGGCCTGCATCGCGAAACCAATGCATGGTGCGGATTGCCACCATCATTTGGAGACCGATACGCTTGACGACTTCGGGTGCGAAGGCGCCCTGCGCAACGTTGTCTCCCAAATACTTGGCGCGGCCAGCCCGCATCGCCTCGAAGTCGCTGCGTATGGCAGAAAGCCACACTTGGCTCGCATTGCGAAGGGTTCGCCTTGGGGCAGCGCCTTCGGCATCGTCATGGAGGTTGTGTGCGCCTGTGGCGTTTTCGTTGCGACCAGCCATCGTATAACAGATCGTATATAGATCCCGCTCACGCAAAACATAAGCTGAACGTCCCAGTACTCCACTTATTGTATTTCGGTGCTCGCCCAAATGGCGCCTAGGCGATCGCCAACCGTGTCCGCCCCATATCGACGCGTTCCCGCGGCGACGAGCGCGCT
>JBLNFG010000056.1:0-2987 GCA_050263495.1 Myxococcales bacterium
GCGGCAGCGAGCAGCGCCCGTAGGGCGCAGTGAATGCCCAACGGAACAAAACTAGTAGCGCGATGGTCGCGTAGCGGCCGGGTCCGTAGGACCCATCAATTCAATTGAATCGCGCCACTAGACACGCGCCATCGCTATGATTTCGACCCACTATCGAGTGCGTTGGTGTCGGCACCCGGCGCAAGGAGCGGCAAGAGTAGGCTCACCCTTGTGCCTTGACCTGGGGTGCTGTCAATCTCCAGCTGCCCCCCATGGGCCTCGACGATCCTCTGCACGATCGGAAGCCCGAGCCCAGTGCCACTCGGACGGGTCGTATAGAATGGGTCCGTCGCGCGAGCCAGGACTTGCTCGTCCATGCCGTGACCTTGATCGACAATGTCGATCCGCACAAACTGAGCGTCGCCACGCGTCGCCTCACCGACAACGATCTCCACCGTGCCCCCGTCGGGCATGGCTTGAAAGGCGTTCGACACCAAATTATCGAACACGAGTCGCAGCAGATTCGCGTCGGCTTCCACGCTCTTCAGATGCGGCTGTTCGGAGACCGATATTTGGAGGCGATGTTTGTCTTCGAGCCGCCCTTCTGCACGACGAGCAAGCTCCAAGATCGAGACGGTGCTTCGCTTGATGATAACGGGACGAGCGAAACGCAATAGGTCGGTGACGAGGCGATTCAGTCGTGCCGTCTCTTCGTCCAATATGGAAAGCAAGGTTGCTCGGTCCTCGCTGCCAAGCGTCGGCCGCCGCAACCCAGCGGCTGCATTCATGATGATGGCGAGCGGGTTGCGCACCTCGTGGGCAATCGCCGCCGCGAGCTCACCGACGACTGCCAACTGTTTCTTTGCTCCGAGTTCGCGCTGCAATCGCTCGACCGTCGCCTGTGCCGTCGCCAACTCGTCCAAGCAGGTACTCAATCGAATCTCCGCGGCATGCGTCGCCACGCCGAGGGTTCGATGATGCAGCACCATGAATGCCATCAACATCATCGAGCAGACGAGTGACGAGTGCGAAAGCATCGCCGAAGTGGCCCCATGCTGATCAACCGTAGCATCGACCGCACACCCTGCTGAAAGCAGGAGCAGCGCCCCAATCGGCAAGTGCCGCTTTCTCACCGGGAGCTCTGGCGCGCGCCACACGAGCGCAGCCGCGACCGCGGCGACTCCAGCAAGATACAGCAGAAAAGACGGAAGGCACCAGTGAGCCAGCCACCCCTGCACCGCAGCTCGCGATCCCGCAGGGCTATCCGACCCAGCAAAGGGGTGGGCATACCCGAGCGCTAGCTGCCACAGGACTCCCATGATCGCGGCAAGCCAACCCAGTGCTCGGAGCTGAGAGTGCCGAAACAGCCATCCCAAACCAAACACGTTCAGAGACACCGCCAAGGTTGTTCCGACGGTAAACGCCATTGCGACGCCCCGCGAGGGGTACCCCGAGTCGCTCATGATCTCTGCAAGTGCCCAGCTACCAGCGGCGAACCCAGCACAACCAATACCGAAACCAAGCCACTCGGCGCGTCGATGTTCGATGAAGTAAGCAGAGCAGAAGCCACCCAACACGAGCTGACTGGCCGTTTCGGCGATAACAACGCCCGAGAAAAAGGCTTGTTCCATTGGTTAACCGTTCGACATAAGGGAGGTCAGGACGCGCATGCTACCTGAACTCGCCAGCGCAGGGTGAATCAACGCGCAGCGCTGAGCGCCTAGGCCCCGCACGCGCCCATCGACCCGGCCCGCTCGCCCGCCCGGGACCCCCATAAAGCATCCCTGGGCAACACACAACTGCCGTGCATGGCCGAGCTTCACTGCCGGAAACGCGCAGGCTGGGCTCGCTCCTCGCCGCGGGCGGTGCGGCAGGCACGCAAGTGAGCCTTGGTGGTAATAGGTTCGGAGAATTCACGAGCCCGAACGCGCGCCCCGGCGTTTGACCGAACGGACTCGCCCCCGCTTCGAAGTTCTGCTACCGCGGTAGGCCGTATGAGCTATGTCGTTCTTGCTCGAAAGTGGCGCCCGCAACGTTTCGAGGACCTGGTCGGTCAAGAGCACGTGGCGCGCACCTTGGCCAACGCGATCGCGTCCGGACGCATCGCGCATGCGTTTCTATTCACCGGCGTACGAGGTGTTGGCAAGACTACGAGTGCGCGACTGCTAGCACGCTCCCTGAATTGTATGGGACCGGCGCGCTCAGAGGGTGATCCGGATCCTGGACCCACCGCGACGCCGTGCCTGAAATGCCCGGCGTGCCTAGAAATTACGCAGGGTTCAGATGTCGACGTGCGAGAGATCGATGGTGCTAGCTACAACGGCGTCGATGAGGTTCGCAAGCTGCAGGATAGCTTGCCGTACCGGCCTGCGCGAGATCGGTACAAGATCTTCATTATCGACGAAGTCCACATGCTCTCGCAGAGCGCTTGGAACGCCTTTCTAAAGACGCTCGAAGAGCCGCCACCTCACGTGAAGTTCATTTTCGCAACGACGGAGGTGCACAAAGTACCCGTCACGATCTTGAGCCGTGTCCAGCGCTTCGACTTCAAGTTGATTCCGACTCGATTGATTGCGGAACGCCTTCGAACGGTGCTCGAGGCTGAAGGCGTTGTGGCTGATCACGCAGGGCTGTCCATCATCGCGCGCCAGGCTGCTGGGAGCATGCGCGACGCGATGAGTCTGCTCGATCAGGTGATCGCGTGGAATGACCAGAACCTCGATGGCGATTCAGTTGCCCGCGTACTTGGGGTCGCAAGCCGCCGCATTTTGCACGAGCTTGCAGCAGCCGTGGTGGACGGCAAAGCGAACGATAGCCTGGTCATCGTAGATCAACTGAGCCAACAAGGATTCGACCTCGGTCATGTGGGGCGCGATTTTCTCGAACTCCTGCGCGACCTGGTGGTGTCCAAGGTCTGCAGCGACTCGACCGACTTGATCGACCTTCCCGACGAAGAGCAGCGTGACGTTCGCGCCCTTTCGGAACGTGCCAACCCCGACGACTTGCTC
>JBLNFG010000057.1:0-4034 GCA_050263495.1 Myxococcales bacterium
CGGAAGTTGTTGTGACTCCACGGCGGCACTAGGCGGACGCGCAGCGGACGCGGGGTTCGGGGTGAAACCCCGAGAAAACGAGGAGGGCCGCGGCGGCGTAGCCGCCCCGCGCAGCGGCGCCGAAAGTCCGGCAGGACTTTCGGCGAGCGGCACTAGCGCCACGCGTAAGGCGGCGCGGGCGTATTGTCCGCGCCAGGTGCGAGGCACGTTGAGCTGTCAACGAAACCGGAGCAGGTGCCACTCGTGCGTTTGAGGCTCGCACCACGGTATTCGACGTCGCCAATCAGACTACCACCAGCCAACCCCTGGCTCCCCTCGAAGAACCCGAGTGGATAAAACGTGGTCTTCGCCGTACCCGAGGTCATGGTGAAGGCCGCGTTCGAGTTGCCGATCAACGTCATCGCGCCAACCGTGCCACCGGACACCGTACCGCGTACTACCGTCGCGTGGTCTTCGATGCGAGCAGTACCGCTCACGGTGGCGCCGCTCAGAACCGTCGCGTAAGGACCGACATAAGCGGTGGTTCCCGAAGGAGCACAGCCACCCCCATTTGTGGCGCGCGTCAGTCCCGACGGACAGGGATCGGCAGATCCATTTCGGAACCCATCCGGCCAAGCGCCGCTCATTTGGACCATGTACGGATAGCGTGGAACCGTGTTGTACGCTTGATCCCAGACAATGGTTTGTTTGGTTGAAGGCGTCGCGGCCACGACCAAGAACAGTGGCTCGGCCGCATTAACACAAAAAGTAAGCGAACCATCGGAACCCTTCTGTAACGCGCTGTAGCGCGGTTTCGAGAGGGTGCTGTCGGTCGCAACGAGTCCCCATCGCCAATCGGGGCTCGCCATTGCTGAAGTCGCGCCGCGAAAGGTCACGGTGACACTCGTGGCGCCCGACTCAGGGTACAATCGAATCACGTTGTAGCCGAAGCGTTGTGGCGCCCAGTACGAAGGCGATGCGAAGCGCCTGTTTTCGGCGTAACTCGCGTCGAGTGGTTCGAGTTTGGTCAGACGCAAGCGTCGAATTGCCTGCGAAGTATCGGCGATGGAACCGTATTTGCTGCGATAGGTCCCGCCCTGATTTCCACCACTCGTGGGCGGTGGGTTTTCGTAGTCCCAAGTCACGTTATGCATCGCCCACTCGCCGATGAAGTCATTGAGCTGCGCAATGTTCCAACCCATGCCCGCCATGATCGCGGTAAACGGATCAGGCGCGGCGGCTCCCGTCCAGATCGCATTAACGGCGCTATAGCAGTGCTTGTCCTTGAGGAACTCCATGAACTGCCAGTTGCAATAACGGTCGCGCGTAGAGCCCAAGTAGAGGTGTGGCATGTTGACCAACATCTCGGAGCAGTGCACGTCCGTGCGATACTCGGCAAGCTGATGCGGCATGAAGTTCGCGTGGCTTTCGTAGACCCATCCACACGTATTCGAGGCATTGCAGCTCTGGCCTCCACTCACGCTCTGCACTGAGTGCATGAATTCGTGCGCAAGCCCCCAATGATCGGATAGACCACCGGTGCCGATCCACATGCCCATGCGGTTCGAACCCCAAGCTCCGCCTGTCAGGCCCCAATCCGAATGCACGTGAATGCTGGCCTTGTACTTCTTGGATTCCTTGCAGAGCGGCTCGCGGAAGTAGATTGGCGCACCGAAGTAGGTGGGCCACACGGTGTTCTCGAGATAAGCCGTCGCAGCTTGGGCGGTCGAAGGCGAGATGTCTTCGTCCGAGTAAACCGCGAAATGGTCAGACTCCGCTTTGAGCGAAAAACCAGCGTGATCGGGATCGGGGCCGCCAGCGACCCAGCTTCCTTCAGTGCACGCGGGTGGTGCTGTGGGGCAGTCAGTGGCCCAACTCGTCGTCGATGTGCCCGCATCGCAGGCACCTGGATCGCTTGGTTCCGACGTGCTCCCGCCCATCGAGGTACTGCTTCGCACCGAGGTGCTGCCACCGGCGCCGACTTGAGTTGTCGTTCGTTTGCTCTGGCTGGCCCCGCTCGTGCCGCCGGAAGAGTTCGACACACCGCCCGAGGCCCCGCCAGAGGCCGTTTTGCTTCCGAGAGAGGAGCCACCACCTCGCCCGGAAGTGGTCGACAAGGGTTGCCCGGCGGTCGCAATGCTGCCTCCTGAGGCAGTGCTGATACGACCTTCATCGGCGCCGCCACTCGTTGTGACCTGCTGGCTTCCACCCGCCGAAGTCGCGCGGCTGAGGCCCGCGTTAGACTTGCCCCCGGCGTTAGTGCGCCCTTGGCTTGATGCAGAGGGGGTTGCGCCCGCCCCAATGGGGTTGGTTTGCCCAACATTCGCGGCTGCACCACCGTCGGAACCAGAACAACCAAGTCCAAAGAGCAGACCGGAGAAAAGTGCCAATGGTCTCAGCATGGATGACCTCAGACGCTGCACCAAAGCAAAGGCGCTCGCTTCGTGAGAGTCGATGAAGCTGTGGCTCATCAGGCAAAGATTCAAGTTTTAGCCACACCGGTCGGATGTTTCGCCAGAATCGGTGGATCAGCGGACGACGACGGGTCTGGAGGGCACAAGGCAACTGAACAGGGAACTCACCATGGTCGCGCCCAAGCCGGGGCTGACTCGGACTTGAACGCGAACTGAGGTCGAGTGTTCGACCCTCGGCCCATCAAGGCATCCGTGGAAAAATAGGGAGAAGGCCTCGCTCACTCATACCGTACGCACAAACGTTTGTACTCCCCGATCAAGTGCCCCTCATGATCGGGTCGGCAGCGGGCGTCTTTGGATGCCGGGCTGCCCCCTCGACGCACCACGCTTTTGGCCCGAAGTACCGATTCTATACGACGCGATCCAGCGCGATGCTCGAAGACTTTGGCCATCTTCAAAGGCCGTGGTCGCGGCTGCCGTGCGCGAGCGCGGGTTCAATCGAATCGCGCGCTGCGCGGCCGATCGCGCTACTAACCTGATTTCTTCGGGCTTCGATCCCAAAAACCCAATTTGCTTCGCGAATTGTTACGCCCCGTCATCTTGGAAGATTCCGGATACTAGTGCCGCGCGCCGGAAGAAGTGCCGGTAGTTATTCTAGCTCCACGGGGGCACTAGGCGACCGCGGAGCGGGCGCGGGGTTTCGGGGTAAAACCACGAAGAAACCGAGGAGGGCCGCGGCTGCGCAGCAGCCCCGCGCAGCGGCGCCAAAAGTTCGTCCAGACTTTTGGCGAGCGGCACTAGTAGAGATATTGCCTAGACCGATGCGATCGCTCTCGTGAGCTGCAAATTCTACTATTCATTGACTGAATCGCGCGTCAACGGAGCGGCCACGCGTGGAACAGCCCAGTGTCGACGGGACCGCCCACGTGTCGAGGGGCTGCCTGAGCGTGGGTAAAACCGTCGCGCATTGCGGGCAAATCTTCCGCAAAAAGCGACAATTCTCAGATGTTCGACGCTCCAACCTAAAGTCTCAGCGCGATGAGCCGCTTTAGTCTGCGGCGGGCTTTGATAGCCCGCATGCGCTGAACAGGTGCACCAGTATCGAGCAAGATTCACGTTGGATGCATTAAGCTCAAGACTCGGGTGATTCGAGCCCCGAAGGTGCGTTTGCAGGCTCACTAGTGCTTTGAATCTGCCGATTGAGTCACGTCTCTCGTCGAGCATTGAAAACTGCAAGCTAACGAGAGCTCGCGGCAAAATCGTTTCACATGCTTGACTAATGCACGAGATGTCGCATCACCTAAGTCTCAAGCTAAGTTGCGTGGCGTTGGACTCAAAGTCCAAATGCAGTAGGATGCTGGAGATAGCTCTTACGGTAAACGTCCCGACGAACTGACTGGCGTTCGAGCGGGAACCCAGAGTGCCTTGCGTAACTTGGAACGACCTCAAGCCGTAGCCGTCGAAACGAAAGTCGTGTCAGAAGATTCTTCGAACCATGCCCGAACCGCGGTCAAGCTTACGAGTGAGGCCAGTCGCGAGTATTCGATTGCAGTGCCTGAGGTAACGCAGGACTTGAATAGTCGTCCGCACTTGCGCACGCGGTACGTACCCATCCTGCCGCTGGCAAGCGGTGGTATGGCC